>NYXJ01000041.1 GCA_002685315.1 Methanobacteriota archaeon | reverse complement strand
CCACGTATTGCTCCTAGTATACTTACAGCCGACTTTTGTGAGTTAGGTAAACTGATGGAAGAACTAGTATCTGAAGGAATTGATTGGATTCATCTTGATGTTATGGATGGCAATTGGGTAACCAATAAAACAATCACTTTTGGTCCTTCTTTAGTCCGTAGTATACGCCAAAAATTAGGTTCTGAAATTTTTATTGATTGTCATTTAATGATTACTAATGCTGAAGAAACATGGGAGCAATACGTGGATTCCGGAGTCAATTTAGTCATCTTTCATATTGAGGCTGTAAATGATGCCAACGTCCTTATCGACAATCTCCATTCCAGTGGCTGTCAAGCAGGTATTGTGCTTAATCCAGATACACCTGCATCTGAAGTACTTCCATATTTATCAAAACTTGATCTTGTACTTGTAATGAGTGTAGTCCCTGGCAAAGGAGGACAATCATTCATGCCAGAAATGGAATCAAAAATCCGTGAGTTCCGAATAGCAATAAATAATCAGATTGATTCCGGAGGACTTCCTACAAAATTAATGATAGATGGTGGAATAAAACACTACAATGCAGCTTTAGTCAAGAGTTGGGGCATAGATGTCGCAGTAATTGGTAGTGGAATCATAAATGACAACGGAACTATCGAAGAGAATCTAAAAGAAATCGTCTCAGCATTGTAAAATTGAAGTATTTCATCAGCGAGGTTCAAAGAGGGCGGTCGCTAGAGAGTATACATGGTGACCGAAGCGTGGATGGTTTCAGAGATACAAAAAATAGTCCCTGACGCAAATATTGAAGCTACTGATTTACATGGTAGCGGAGATCATTTTCATGTCCGTGTAGTTTCAGATTCTTATTTAGGAGTCAGACCATTACAAAGACAGAGACCAATCTTGAATCACTTTAAGCCATATATTGCTCAAAATATCGTTCATGCTTTAGATTTGAAATGTATGACTATTGAACAAGCAGAATCATCAATTGATACTGCCTTTGACCCTCACTCTGAGAAAAAAACAGAATTTTTTGGAGTGCATATCCGTAGAGAAAAAAAGGAGTGAATAAAATGAGTTTTAATTGGACCCCAGATGAATTACAAGAGATAGTATCCAATAACCCAATTGTGTTGTTTATGAAAGGTACCCCCGAACAACCAAGATGTGGTTTTAGTAACAGGGCTGCCACAGTTTTGGGACAATTGGAAGAAAAATGGGCAAGTATAGATGTTCTTTCTGACCCTAGAGCAATTCCATCCATTTGTGCTTGGTCTGATTTCCCAACAATGCCTCAGATTTTTATTAATGGAGAACTAATTGGCGGTTCCGATATAGCATTGGAAATGTACGAAAGTGGGGAACTCCAAAAGATGATTTCTGAAAGCTCTTCTGAGTGAGATGGAATCAATGCCAGTCAATGGCGATCGAAAAAATATGTTGATTGCTCTATTTGGTTCGACACTAATTTCTTTCGCACCATTATTCTATCAGTATTCCGAAACCAATCCCGTGACAGGGGCATTTTTCCGTATGGCGTATGCCCTTCCAGTATTGATATTGTTAATTTTTCTTCTTAATTCGAAAGATACCCGTAGTCGAGAATCCCGTTTTCTGACATTATTTGCAGGATTGTTGATATCATTAGATTTTGTAGGCTATCATACTGCTATTGATTACATAGGAACAGGAATAGCAACTATGATTGGTAATTCACAAGTCATTATTGTTACGCTAGTCAGTTGGAAATTTCTTGGAGAGAGACCGAACAAATCGATACTTTTTGCTCTACCAGTTGTATTGTTAGGTTTGGCTTTAATATCTGGAATATGGGATGATGAGCCGTACGGTGAAGATCCATTTAAAGGAGTGATCGCCGGAGTTTTCGCGGCGATTTTTTATTCCTCATTTTTGATTGTATATAGATACTCAAATAGAGAGATGGCTCCTGCGCAAAATCTCCAGTTTGATGCTACACTTGGTGCTGCGGGGGGACTTCTTTTAATTGGGATAATGCCTTTAAATTCGCTTGGTGTTGAACCAATAATTCTACAACCTGCTTGGCCGAGCCATGCTTGGCTAATTCTATTAGCAATTTGTTGCCAAGTGGCAGGATGGATTGCAATAACTTATGCGTTACCAAGACTGCCTGGCGCCAAAACCTCTTTCGCAGTGCTTTTACAACCGGTTTTAACCATAATCTGGGGATTATTGATTTTAGATGAGGAACCATCCCTGCAACAATCTATGGGAATATTATTAATTCTTGGTTCAGTAATTTCTGTAACTATATTTGGTAATACTAGAGTTAACACTGAGAGATAATTAGGTGTACAGGGCGAGAGATATTAGCGAGGGGATGGGATGCACTCAGCAGAACCTTACGACCTGTACGATGATTGATATGGGTAGGTAATTCATAATCCTTCTTAAGTTAAAGTGTAAAAGACGTGTAAATCTTGATTTTCTTCGTTAAAGTACGGTTAATACTTCCGGGCCGCCGTCTGTGACAATAACTGTATGCTCGAATTGACCTACATTTCCTCCATCTACGTCTCTCAAAGCTTCGTAAACTTCTAAGAATCGAATTGAAGTTAATTTNTTAGTCATTGCTTTCCATTTCTTTTGCAGAGATTCTTGATCTTCGTTTGGAAATGGTTTTTCCAGTAATGGATATGCCCATCTAGCAGCGAATGGAAGAGTATTATAACGCTCTTCTATGTATCTCGCCATTGTTGCACCTAGTGGCTTTAATTTCCCTTTTGAAAGTGCTTTACGTATTGAAACATCTCCGGTAACTCTCAAGATGTTCGAAGATCCAGATGGAGGAACATTCTCTACCATACCTGTTTCTCCCGTTGTATTAAATGGTTCAATAGCATAAACACCTCCAACTTCTGCATTTCCTTTGAAACCCGAGTTTGGNCCACAAGCAAATGAAGGTATTGAGGTTCCAGAATGTAAATTCCATCTTTCTAGTTGATGACCACATAAATTTCTGATAGGTTGAAATCCAGCATCTTTCGTAACTTGTTCAGCCGCTTTACCTATTTCATGCCAAGAAGTTCCAGGATGCATTTTTTCTATCGACGCATCTCTTGCCTCTCTAGCGGCTTTAATTTGATCTGTATGATTGTTTCCATTACCAACTTCTAATGTTAACGCATTATCAGCTAAAGCACCTTTGATATGGACTCCAACATCTAATTTAACAAGATCTCCCTTTTCAAAAATCATCGGCCTGTCCCATCCTTCTGGAGGTAAATCATGATGACTAGAAGTAAAATGAGCAGCAATATCATTTACAGAAATTGTAACTGGAAATGCTGCTTGACCTCCATGTCTCCTGATAAATCTCTCAGCAGAATCAATAACTTCAATCCAAGATTTCCCCTCTTGAATTTCATCTTTTATCCCTTCTAAAGTCCTTCTAGCAACGTGACCAGCGTCTCTCCATTGTTTTAAATCCGCTTCTTCCACCATTCTAGAATCTCCCTTTTTCCAACCAAACCTTCTCTCAAAACCTCAATCTCGTTACTGTTGGGTGATTTACAGACCGTATACCATGCTATCAAGGTACTGGGTGCTCCTCCCGTACAAGTACCCGATAGATATGAAATCATATTCTTCGGAGAAGAAAGTGTTTTTGCAGCCATTTCACAATCTCTCAAAGGTTCCGAACCACTAATATTTGCAGAAGTTGCAGTTAGTGGACCTGTGTTTTCAATTAATTTTTTAGCGATGGGATCGGCTAAAATACGGATTGCTATTTTATCTCCTCCTAATCGATAATCTAGTGGTTCTTTTGCGGGGAGAATGATTGTTAGAGAACCTTCTGGAAATGCTGAAATGAAGTCTTCTAAATCATCAGTCAAGTAAACTAATTCTGATGCCTGTTGTAGGTTACTAACTCCTACACTAACTATCATTTCATTTGGTCTTTTTTTAATTCTATATAANTCATCCAGAGATTTAGATGTTAAAGNACACCCTAAAGCTGGAAGAGTAGATGTGGGNTAAACTATACAATTTCCTTNCAATACTTCTTGTACTTCTTTATCCAAAATCTCACCCTACTTGATGTGCTTTCTATTCGCGGGAGGTAATGAGTTAGCATGAGCAACTATTGAGCCAACACGTAAATCTACATTTGACTGATGAGTATGGCGTTGTGAAATACGNGCTAAATCGTACGCTGCAAAATAGAAACTGAAAGGGAATATTAGGTATATCAGTTTCTTCATAGCCCGTATTTCCCACATTCTATTTGTCATTTCTGAACCATCTTCTGCTAGAACAGCCAGACCCATTAATTTTTGACCAAAAGAACGAGAATAATACAAACCGGTGTATTTCCAATAAAGCCAATGAGAAATTAGAATAATTGCGCCCATAGCTAATGCATGATGAAAGTTGGAAGAAGACCAAAGTGTGAGGTTCCAGGCATTAATCATTTTTCCTTTGGAAAGTATTAGTAATATTGTATTAACAATTATAGTATCTAAAACAAATGAAGTAATTCTTCTAACTCCNGATGCCAATATAGTTCCTTCTGGAACTGGCCAATGTCCACCGTCTTCAGAGACCAAGGCCTTAGCAAGTGTAGTGCCGCCTTTATTGATCGAAATTGGTGAATCATGGTCGTTCATAGCATCCTCTCAATTCATTCCCAAGAGGTGCCACGCCTCAAACTTACTATCTCGAACATACTCTAACCATGCTCGCCAATTCTTATCACTACGCAAAGTTGCAGGGTCTCCAATAACAATCAATCCTCTTTTTGCCCTAGTTAAAGCCACATTCAATCGCCTCATTTCAGACAAAAATCCTATATTTTGCTCAGTGTTTGATCTCACACACGAGAAAATGATTACCTCCTTTTCTCTACCTTGGTAGCCGTCAACAGTTTTTACTTCAACATCATCTAATTTTTCACTCATTGAATTACGAATAGCTCTTACTTGTCCAGCGTAAGGAGTAATAATTCCGATGTCTTTCTTCGTTATTTCTCCAGCTTCTAATATNTCATTTAGAATTTTTATGACCCATGATACTTCGGCGGGATTTTCTCTAGATGTACCATCNGGAGAAACAACTTCTCCTCCATCAACCGGCACAAAAGCAACAGGATTATCCCAATCAGGCCAAAGTAAACCGGCAGGGGCTAATCGATTCTCNGATTTTATACCATCATCTAACCTATCCGAATAAAAATGTTGATTGGGAAACTTTGAGATGGCGGGATGCATTCTATATTGTGTAGATAAAAGTAAGGGTTCAATTCCTAGGTCTACTAACCTTTCAAACAATGACCTTTTCAAGCCTTTTTCTTCTGCCCTAAATGATATAACAGTTGGAGGCAATTGTTTGTGATCTCCGACCAATACGACTTGCCTTGCCCCTCTAGTCAGTGCCACCAATGATGCAGGCTCTGTAGCCTGTGTAGCTTCATCAATTAGTACTTGAGGAAATCTTCTTCCATCTAGAATTTCATTTCCAGATCCAATACANGTACAACAAACAACTTGTGTCTTATCTAAGATGTCATCTCTAATTTGATTTTCAATTCTCCGAATTTCTTTCCATCCTTTCTTAATATCTCGATAAGCCAAACCTTTTTCTTTTCCTTTCATCGAACTAATCCTTCTATTCAATTTTTCATTTAGTTCCAATTGAGTATTTAGGTCTCTTCTCAATGGATGATTTTCCATTTTTGCATCCATTGTAGCCATCCTCAATTTTTCTCTAACCTTTACCGGTTGCCCTAATCTCACAACTCTCACTCCTCTAGCTAGTAATCCTTCAAGTAAATTATCGACTGCAACATTTGAATCCGCTACTGCGAGTATAGTTCCAATATCCATTTTTGACCAAGATTCTAATATTCTGACTGCAGTATGAGTTTTTCCAGTACCGGGTGGTCCTTGAATTAATGTCAATCTCCTTTCTGTGGCAGCCTTTGATGCAATTAATTGAGGTTGATTTAGGTCATGGGCATAGGTCGTAGTCCTCCCCCTAACTCCTCCTAGTTCCGGTATCAGACTAGCAGTACCTGGAGGGTCATGTACCATGCCAAGCAATAGATCTCTCAAAGGAACTCCTCCATCTTCATCGAATATACTATTTAGAGCATCTCTCATCCTATCAAAAGCAATTCTGTTAGCGCCTTTATCAAGCCTCCAAGTATGTTTTCTAACATCTTTAGGCGTATCCGAGAATACAATTTTTATTGAAGTTCTAGATGTTGAATAAATAGTGCCTTCTAAAGGGGTTTCTTTCAAAGGATCTTTTTTAGAAATAAGAACAATATCTCCTTGTCTGAAGCGATGAAAACCCATATCATTCTTTTTTTTATTGGTAAATTTAATAATTCGTTGNCCAAATAGCCAACCATCGTTTTTCCCAATCAAATCAAAAAGTGAAATGCCGTTTTCAATCAGCCNTTTTCTACTCCAGTTTTGTAATTTTTCTCGAACATTTTCCATTTCATCATCTAATTCCCATCTTATGAGATTCAAGTATAATTCATGATGGTCCTGACTTCTATTAAATTTCACAGGAAGGATGTCTGAACCTCCTTTCATGATTATGTGCAGAGAGAATACACACATCACGCTTTCGAGTGTATATTCAGAAAAATCTCATTTATTGAATTACACTTTCTCACGTGAGGATTATACGGTATGTTTTGTCGAGTGCGAATGTCTGAGGGGATGCAGAGTGTTCGATAAGTTCCGGAATTGGAGAAAAACCGAGGAACCAGGAAAGGTATGTCCCGCGTGCCAGCACAAGAATGAAGAAGATGCTATAAATTGCAAACTATGTTTCTATCAACTGCAAAAACCTTCATTTCAACAGGATTCTGGCCCTAATCAAGAAATTACAAACGATCTTTTTGATGAACTATTGGGTGATTTTGACGAGGAAGAGTCCGAAGAAATAATCGATTGGTCTAAGACAACTTTTCAAATTGACGATGTAACTATCGATGTTCAGCAATACGATGATGATGATGGAATAATAGTTTCTCAAAATCCATCTTTTGCCTTGACAGTAGACCATCCAGAACCTATTGATGAAGAAGAAGATTATATTTTGAAACCAGAAGATGCTCCCGAATTTGTTACCAAGTTTGAGATTCCAGATGAGGAGGTTAAAGAGTTTGAAGAGATTACTTACAAACCCGTTGAGTTAGTTCAGCCAGTTGGTGAAGAACTTGTTCCAGAAACATTGTTAGAAACTGAACCACAACCTGAACCACAACCCGAACCAGAACCAGAACCAGAACCTGAACCTGAACCAGAACCTGAACCTGAACCTGAACCAGAACCTGAACCAGAACCTGAACCTGAACCAGAACCTGAACCAGAACCTGAACCAGAACTGCCTCTTATACAAAATCGCATAGTTCCTCCTCCTCCATTAATTCCTCCTCCTTCCGATGAAGTTCTAGCCCCTATGCCTCCCCCCCCACTCCCCCCTGCTCCTGTAATCTCAGCTGATCAAATATTATCTTCAATTCCAATAGCAGAACCAAATTATTGGCCTTGGCCTCAGCAAGAAAAATGGACTGATCGTGATGTCGCTCTACAGGTAAAATCAGCCATGGAAGCAGCTAGGGCTAAGGATACAGCACAGGCAACAGTATTGCTTGACGAAGTAGGTCCACATCTAGGAAATCGTTCTAAATTAATATATCCGATAGGTGCATTATTACAGAGGATTGGGCGTTCACAATCTGTCGATAAGATGTTTGAAAATGCTTCAAAATTAATTCCCGATGATAAAAATCTAATTACTGCAAAAAAGAAATTAAGACCTTAATTTTTGAAAATGTTGTTCCGTAGAAGTGATGCATTAGTACCTCTTCCGGCGTATTGTGTCAAGACGTGCCACGTCATCAATTATGGTCGATGAAGGACTTGTTCTCCGACCAGCATCTTCTGCTTACAGTTTAAAATTATTAGAAGCATTCGAAGAAACATGGCCTGAAGTAAGTCGAGCCATGCCATGGATAAATCCAGATAAACCATTTTTAGAACAAATAAAATCGTTTTTACAAGAAACTGAAAGAATGGGCCGCAGCGGATTAATGCATCATTGGGTGATGATTAGGCCATGGGATGAAACTCTGTTGGGGCTTATTGGTTTTGATAATATTACTAGAACATCTGAGGCTAAATGGAATCTAGGATACTGGGTAAGAAGTTCTGAACAAAGGCATGGATTTGCTAAAAAATCAATAAATGCAACACTAGGTTGGTTAGGTGCGGTGGAAGAGGTAATAGTTGAGCTAAAAGTAGATCCAATGAATTTAGCCGGAGTAAACACAGTATCTCAAACAGTTAGTAACTGGAACGGTGAGAGAAATATTTCCGGAGATTCTGCTGTAACAGTTGCAGGAGTCAGGACCTTACACCATTGTCATTTAGTAGTTACAAGCCCCAAATCAACTGAAATTATGTGAAAACATTTCTTGAAGATTCAAAACCCTTTGCATACTCGCCAGTCTGCCCCCTTAGGGGCAGAGTGGTCAAATGTCGGGTAACAATCATCATCAGAGGTTACCAGATATAGATCCAGAAGAAACCGATGAATGGTTAGAATCATTACGTTCAGTTGTAGATGCATCAGGCCTTGAGAGGGCTAGATTATTGCTACATGAGATATTAACCGAAGCACAAGATTTGGGTGTAGAAATA
>NYXJ01000040.1 GCA_002685315.1 Methanobacteriota archaeon | reverse complement strand
CTGATAAGATAACTGAATTTGCAGAATCTAAAAATTCTTTACGGTAATGTTCACCTATACCGAAAACATCTAGGCCAACTTTATCAGCATGTTCTATTCTATCTAGTAAATCAGAAATTGATTGAGCGCTATTTTCAGAATAACTTTTTCCATTGTCTAGTTGAGCCTCTGCAAAACTATCTATCCCGATCTCCATAACATACTCTGCAACATTCACTATTATAACTAGTAGTTTCAAATCTTAAACTACTAAATTATCAAGGATGGAAAAAGAAAGCTAGCCCTAGGACTGCATATGTTGACAGCAGCATAAGTCCTTCTAACCAATTTGATTTACCATCTGCTGCTATTAGATTAGCAATCGAAACTGCAAGGAAAACTGCAATTGTTTCAAGAACTCCAAACTCAAAAGTTAGTGGAACACCCCACATCCAAGCAACCATTATCATCAAAGGTGCTACAAATACTGCAATTTGAGTAGATGAACCGATAGAAATTGCAAAGGATAGATCCATCTTATTTTTTGCAGCCACTGATACCGCTGTGAAATGTTCTGCCGCATTACCAAATAGAGGTAGAAGTATAACTCCAATGAAAATATATGGAAGATGATATTGCTCAGCTGCTGATTCAACAGAATGAACTAATACTTCTGCCATCCATGATACTAATATTGTTGCTAAAACTAGTAGGATTATAGCATCTTTTTGGTCCATCTGTGGTTCTTCATGATGAACATTCTCTGTCGCAAACAAATGAGAATGAGTCTTCAATTGAAACAGAAGAAATAGCCCATATATTGCCAACAAGATTATGGCAGCCGCGTGAGACAATTTTTCAACACCTTCTTCGCCTGCTGTTCCATCTACTGTGAAATTAAACACCGTGGGAATTATCAACACGATTACTGCGAGTAATAATAGTGAACTATTAGAACTCACTTGTGTTTCCGAAAATTTCTGCTCAGAATGATGTAACCCCCCCCAAACAAATGAGAGTCCCATAACCAGCAACAAATTACCAAGAATACTGCCAATAAGACTTGCCTGGACAAGATGAATCATATTTTCTGCTGTTTCAGGAGAGGTTGTAGTTGATGCTGCATATAGAGCGAATAAAGCAAGTATCATCTCTGCCGCATTGCCAAAAGTTGCATTTAACAAACCCCCAACTGATTCGGAAGTTCTCAAAGCAATCTCTTCTGTAGCTTTACCCATTAGGAATGCTAGTGGCATTATTGCAATCATTGAAGTTATGAAGGAAATATTTGGGTCATGAGCGATATAATTGAAATAAACAGTCAAGGGAACTGCAACTAACAAAATATTCAATTTACTTTCTCTGGGATCGAAGGCTTTGGCAATGCTCGTAATGTTAACCATCATACCTCGCGAGGGAACTAATGAAGTCAATGTTACGCCTGCAATAGGGAGGATTCATTCGTTACACCAACTCCCAACAAATATGCGAGAAGGATGTAGGGTTGCACTAAGTGGCACTCCTGGAACTGGAAAAACTACAATTTCTAGTCTTCTTCAGAGCGAAGGTTTCAATGTATTATCTTTGGAGCAAATAGCAGATAAACATAATTGTTTAGGCGAGTTAGATGCCTCGGATGATTCTAAACCAATAGATATAGAATTATTGATTTCAATACTGAGAAATGCATGGGATATTATGCCCGAAAATATTACTATTATAGATGGACATCTTTCTCATTTATTACCATGTGATCATACCATAATCCTACGTTGTAAACCAGATATATTAGAAGACAGACTCGTAAAGAGAGGTTATTCAAAAGGGAAAATACAAGGTAATGTAGAGTGGGAGTTAATTGGAAGCGCTTGGAATGATAATGAAGATAAAGATGGTTGGTTAGAATTGGATACCACGGAACTAACTGAAAATGAAGTTAAAGAGCGTGTGATAAAATGGATAGCAGATGACTTCAAACCAAATGCTAGTGACACAGATATAGATTGGATAGCGTCAATGGAGGAATAATATGTTAGAAAAAATGAGGGACACATGGACAAAAGCAATACAACCAATAGTGCTTAAATTAGGAGATTTGGATCCTTCGGTATTAACTTGGACTTCTTTATTAGTTTCAGTAGTTGGATTTTACATGTTAACAATTGCAGATATGGACACTAATGGTTCATTGATGATAATACTGGCAGTAATATTAGTATTAGTTGCTGGCGTATTAGATGCACTGGACGGAGCATTAGCAAGACATCAAGGTACAGATGGACCTTATGGAGACTTTTTAGATCATACTATTGATAGAATTGTGGATGTTGGATTACTAGTTGCAATAGGAATGAATGCTGCTTTTGTAAGTAACATGAATGCGGGCCTTGCAGCTGGATTACTCACACTACTGGGTTCATACATGGGAACCCAGGCTCAATCTGTAGGATTAGATAGAATATATGGAGGATTTTCTAGAGCTGACCGTATGATAATCACTCTACTTGGGTTACTAATTGCTGCCATGCAAGCCTATACCGGTAGTACTGGAATTGACTTAGTTAGTTACCATGAATATTTCGAATATATTTTGCTAGGTAATGAAGAACTAAATGGGATGACCGGAGCGTTGGCTATCTCTGCTTGGGGTGGAATTTATACATTTATTGTACGCTTTAACAGTACGAGAAGTCAGTTGTTAGAATTATGATTCGTAGTTTGTATTATCTAACGAAACCGTAACTATACTCATTATAGTAAGGGTAATGGTTATCCTCTGTACAATCCGCCTATGCTTCGTGAAGAGTATCATCGACCGTGTATTGGAACTTCAAGAAGATGAAGGAATACCATCTGCACCAATAGATACAGAGAGTGATTCTGAGCTTGTACAGTTACTATCATCTTTACAACCAAGGATACGAGTTTTTGGTTGTGGAGGTTGTGGCTCTAATACAGTTGCAAGATTAGAACAAGAAGGATTATTCGANGATACTTATGTNAGNGGTATGGCAATCAATACAGATGCTCAGCATCTNCTTAGAGTAGGAGTAGAGAATAAAGTTCTGATTGGAAGGACTGCTCGCGGTAGAGGAGCGGGTGGAGACCCGGAAAAAGGAGAGCAGGCAGCATATGAGTCTGAGATTTCTCTAAAAAAAGAAGTTGATGATTGTGATTTAGCATTCATTACAGCAGGTCTAGGAGGAGGTACAGGCACTGGTTCAGCTCATGTAGTTGCAAGATTAGCAAAAACTGCTGGTGCACTAACTATAGCGGTTGTATCTTATCCATTTCTTTCTGAGGGTGCTCTAAGGAGACAAAATGCAGAATGGGGTCTTGAAAGATTAAGAGAAGTTTGCGATACTGTAGTAGTGTTACCAAATGAAAGACTATTAGAAGTTGAAGGAGTAAGAGATTTACCTCTTGATGCTGCATTTAGAGTTGCTGACGAGTTACTCATGAGATCAATTTCTGGAGTTTCTGAAATGATTGCAAAGGAAGGTATCGTAAATCTTGATTTCCAAGATTTACGCTCTGTAATGGAAAATGGAGGAGGGGTTGCTATGATTGGGTTAGGAGAAGCCAATGGATCTAATCGTGCAGAAAAGGCGACAGAAGAAGCGCTACATTCTCCATTATTAGATATTGATATCTCTGACGCTAGAGGCGCGCTAATCAACGTAGTTGGGGGCCCTGGACTATCTTTAGGAGATACTGAAAAATGTGCTAAGATTATACGTGATAGAATAAATCCTTATGCAAGGATAATTCTTGGTGCCACCACAGATCAAGAAATGGGTGATGAAATACGTGTACTGCTTGTATTAACTGGAGTGAAATCTGAACAAATTCATGGTGCCGCTTTGCATACACAGATGCGTAATTTAAAAACNAGAACTGTNGAATTTATTAACTGATATTACCCGAACTTGTCTAAGATAAATTCCAATNGGNCTCCCGACGTGCTTAAATGAGGTCGGTCGGTCGCCGAGGCNCTTCTGAGGGAAAGTCATGGCTGTAGAGAACTCAAACGTTGGTGTAGTCGAGGAGAAAGTCCAAGACTGGCAAGATGAGATTGAGAGCCGTGTACGTGGTCTTCAAACAGGTTCTTATGCAAGAATTCTTAAGATGGCTAGAAAACCTTCCAAAGAAGAATTTCGTCAAACAGTGATTGTTTGCGGGATTGGAATGTTTGTGCTTGGAGGAATTGGATTTATCATGTTATACCTGATGGACAATCTCCTACCTTCATTCTTTGATTGGTTAACGAAGTAAATTGAAAGTGGTTTTTATGTCTGATGCATTTACAGTATTTATTCGCCATGAGGAAAAAGTTCTGCTTATGCAAAGAGCGGATGAGGTATCTGATTTACCTGGTGCTTGGGACGGAATTTATGGCTATGGAGACCACAACGATCTAGATAATGTAGTTTCTAGAATCGTAGAATCAACAGGGATACCTGCAGAAAAATTACAACATGTTAGAACTGGAGAATCAAGAGGAATTGCAATGGGTAATACTCTATTAGAGNTTACACCTATACTNTTCATTTCTGAAAGTAATGATGTTACCCCTAAAACACTGTACAAAAATTCAGAATGGGTAGATCCAGGAATGATTGGTAAGAAAGAATACTGTACTCCTAGTCTTAGAGATATGTATGGAGATGTTGCTTCTTTCTTGTACATCCTTAAAACTAGTATCGGCCAAGAGCAAAATGTCGCGAAAGAGATTCAAGCAAGACTATCAGGAAGTGGTTCACTGATGGATATTCAAGGAGAAATATATGGTGTATTAAGTCCTAACTACATGAAAGGATATATCTTTGTTGAAGCTTCTGCATTCCATCATGTTGAGAAATTAATTGGTAGAGCGGGAGTCTCAACAACTCCTATCAAAAACTGTAGAAAGGTATTGGATGGTGAATCACCACTTGAAGATGTCCTACCTTACTTAGAACCAAAGGCTGCTACCACTGGAATCGAAGAGGGTTGTATTGTGGAAATCCATGGAGGAGCATTCAGAGGACAATCAGCACGTGTTATTCGTGTTACTGAGTCAAAGGAAGAAGTTACTGTCGAACTATTCGAAGCTGCGGTCCCAGTGGCATTAACCGTAAGAGCAGATCAAGTAAGAGTTACACAACGTGTAGAATAATCAAACATAGGAGACCGAATACCAACGCAACACGCTCAAATAGTGAAGGTAGGTCGGCGAGANACAATCANAGGAGGTAATNCACATGTCAGCACGTAATGAAACACCACACAAAGTTGTTCAAGCGNTNGGCAAAAAGAAGTGTAATGGCTCTTGGGAAGAGGCTTCNGAAAANTTGACNATGGATCAAGTNAAGAAGATCGCTANNGAACANGAAGAACGTCTNACNGGCGCTAATCTNTATGCACGNTGNCGNGAAGTAATGGGNACNTGNGTAGCAATGAGAGTGAATGTAGAAGGTTACGCACCTAANGAAGCACTTGANAGAATGAGTAAGGGGGAATTCAGCGAACACTTTAGCTGAGTTATCACNAATTGTGGGAGAGGGGAACCTCGCTGACCACGGAGGTGAAAAAAATGCAAGANAATATCCAAAACGCTATNCAAGAAGCAATAGAGAATGCNCCAGANCGTAAGTTCGTAGAATCNTTTGANATGGCAATTACACTCAAAGATGTNGANTTNAAGAATCCAGTAAANCGTATTCAAGAAGAAGTTCGATTNCCTTCNGGAAGAGGNAAAGAAGTTCGTATAGCAATGTTTGCTGGTAGTGAAATGGCTACTAAAGCACGCGCTGCTGGTATTAACGTGATTGACCCTTCAACAATTGAAGATTTAGGTGGAAATAGACAACAAGCCCGAAAAATGGCTAAACAATATGATTTCTTTTTGGCGGAAATCCCTCACATGGGTACTGTTGGAAGATATCTCGGTGTAGTTCTTGGTCCTCGTGGTAAAATGCCAAGACCAGTCCCTCCAACTTTAGACCCAGCAATGATCGCAAATGGTTTACAGAGTACAACAATAGTAAGATCAAGAGATAAAGTTACTTTCCACACAGCATTTGGTTCTCGAGAACAAGGTATGGAAGAATTAACCGCTAATGCTATGGCAATTTGGACTAGAGTTACAAGTAAATTAGAGCGTGGTGCAGGAAATATCCGCTCTTGTTATGTAAAAACTTCAATGGGGCCCGCCATAAAGGTAGAGGTGATTGAATGATTACACCTAAAGTAGCACCTTGGAAAAAAGATAGAGTTCAAGAGCTAACAGATGTTTTAAATTCTGAAGGAGTTGTTGGAATCGTAGACGTAGGCGGAGTACCTGCTGGAAACATGCTAGACATGAGAAGTAATCTAAGAGAAACAATGAAGATTACTATGGCCAAAAAGACATTAATTAGACTGGCATGGGAAAATTCTGGAAGAGCTAGCGAAGAGTTAGAAACTCTAATGGAAGATGCAGTTCAACCGTGTATTGTTCAATCTGATAAATTAAATCCATTTGAATTATTTTTAGAATTAGAAAAAACACGTCAAGGACGTGCTGCTAAGGAAGGAGAACTAGCACCTAGCGACATTATTGTTGAGAAAGGGCCTACTTCATTTGGCCCAGGACCAATTGTAGGAGAGTTCAACGCTGTTGGCATTCCTGCGAAAATCGATAAAGGTAAAGTTGCAATACAGAAAACAACGACTGTTGTTGAAGCAGGTCAACCTATTTCTGGAGATTTAGGGATAATGCTTGCTAAATTAGATATTAATCCAATAGAAATTGGAATTATTCTAACTGGAGCTATAGAAGATGGATTCTTCTTCCCAGCATCATCATTGAATATTGATTTGGATCAAACTCGTACAGATATTATTACAGCAACGTCAGGAGCATTCAACCTTGCATGCAACGTACGTTGGTTCTCTGAACAAACAATGCCAACACTGCTTTCAAAAGCAAGTGGAGAAGCACTATCAGTTGCTGTTGAGGCAGGAGTTACAAATGAGACAACTGCGCCTCTATTTATTTCACGTGCAAACGCACGTGCTTTGGCCTTAGCTGGTCAATTAGATTCCTCTGCACTAGACGAAGAATTGTCAGCAGCACTTGGTGCTGCTGCTTCAGCGGCTAGTGAATCGGTTGTTGCAGCCTCTAATGCAACTGAAGAAGTAGCTGAGGCTACTGAAGAGGAAGAAGAGGAAGAGGAGACACAGGAGTTCGGTGGACTTGGTGATCTCTTCGGCTAAATAAAAAAAGGTGAAATAAAATGGAATATGTATATGCTGCAATGTTACTGCACTCTGCGGAAAAGGAAATTGACGATAAGGCTGTCACAGCGGTTCTAACTGCTGCTGGCGTAGATGTTGACGGTGCTCGAGTTAAGGCTCTAGTATCATCACTTGGATCAGTCGATATTGGCGAAGCAATGGCTACTGCTGTTGCTGCTCCTGTTGCTGCTGCTCCAGCAGCTGCTGGCGGTTCATCCGCTGAAGCAGCTCCTGCTGAAGCTGTAGTAGAAGAAGAGGAAGAAGATGACGGTGCGGGCTTTGAAGGCCTCGGATCTCTCTTCGGATAAGACTGTAAACGAAGCAATAAAAAAATTGTACTTCGGTTTTCGAAGTTGTTCGTGCGGATGCTTGACTCTAGAAAATATGAATATTATTATCACCGATTTTATTTTCTCTAGTGGAAAATATCTTGCAATTACTTTCTAGCGTGAATACTTATTATATCGCCATTTTGAACTTCATATTCTGCACCAATTACTCGGCCGCTTTTTGCATCTGTTGCTCTGATAAAACCATCTCCAAGATCAGAATGAACAGCATATGCTAGACCTTTGGCAGTTGTTCCTTCTGAGACTAAAATAGCATCTGGAAGAATATTACCATCTCCATCAATCCAATGAGAGTCGTCTTGAACAGGATAAGCAACACTTCTATTCAATCTATCAAAAACAACTGAAGAGAGTAATCCTAACAAGCCTCCTCCCGGTAAATTGGAAAGTGTTTGGGAAATATTTACTAAAGCATTTCGTTGTTCATTAGATAAATTCTTTTCACCTAAATCAGTTATAGAAAAATTAGAGNTCTCGGGATTCAGATCTATCAAGCCCGCCTTAGAAGCTCTACGGAGAGCTAATTCTGCCTCAGCACTAGTCAAAATTAATTTTCCACCTTGAGATTCAACTATCGATAATAATTCTAGTTCAGAATTACTATTCTTATCTGCTTTATTTGCTGCTATTGATATTGGGAATAATAGTGACCGTATTGTTCCAGCCATAGTCATTAATTCGTCATTACCCCAGGACCAAGGTACTCCTGAATCAGGATGTTTTTGATTGACTGATAATATTCCTGCATTAACATGATAATCGGTTGCGCCTATTCCCGATAATTGTTCAATTAGAAACTTGGAAAGCGCCTTTTCTCCTTCTGATTGTACTCTTCTAGCGCCTCTAGACCAACTTGATTGAATGATTCCTACAATCCAAGCATCAATCTCATTCAGAAGGAATTCATATTCTTCAATTGGCTTGGATCCTCCTTCTCCAACAGGATTGCCCTCAATATCTGTTGAACCTGATATATCAATAACCTGAATTAAAGCATCACATCGTGCTAAATCTGAAAGAAATTGATTGCCTCTACCTCGTCCTTCATGTGCACCCGGAACTAGTCCCGCAACATCAATTAATGTGACTGGAACTAATCTTTGATACCCTCTACAAGAACCTGAGTTAGGAGTNCAAATACTACCTCTTCGAGGATCGTTCTCATCAACTTCTGGTATTCTGCCTTGCTGCTCTTTTTTCTCACGAAGAATCTTACAGGCACAACTCTGTCTTAATGGTAGCCAAGCAATTCCGACATTTGGATCAATTGTAGTGAATGGATAATTCGCAATATCTACTGGAGTCTCTGTGAGTGCAGAGAAGGTTGTTGACTTGCCCACATTAGGTTTTCCGACAAGCCCTATTCTCATACTAACCTCATTCAAAATATGAGGTCTTGAGCCTCAAGAAAAATTGTAACTTAGAGTTTTGTAGCACTGCCTTTCTCATCTTCCTCACCAATTGGAATCACTTCTGTATCGAGATTTGCCCCACTAGCAAGTATCTTTCTCACAGTGGTTGAGGAAACTAACGAATAAGATTCAATAGAAATTGAAGAAGATTTGACCGAATCAGAGGAGATGATTTCTCCACGGAAGATACCAGTAACCATATTCAAAGAATGGAGTATAGAACCTATAACTACGCCGTAGAACATTACTGAACCTAACTTACGAAGTTCTTCGGAAAGAGTACTGGGGTCTTCTACCATCATCTCCACTAGAGCCAGATCCATAAAATCTGCAATCATTGTGAGAGAGAGACCAAAGATTGCTCCTCCTGTCATCATTAGGTAACCCCATCTTGCTCTGTTATTCGAAAACAAATGCCTCCCAGTTAATTCTGGATATAGACTTAGAGCGGCCCCAAGAGAGAGTGGTACGAGAACTAACCAACCTGCCATAACTGAGAGTGAATTCGCTATACCTACTAATTCCGAGGTTCCACTAACTGTATCTGTTTGAACAAATAATGAGCCTATGGNAATAGGAACAATTAACCAAGATCCTAGATTAAGTTCTGCATTCCCAGGATAATCAGGAGAATCTACGAAAGCATCTGAACCTCTCATAGTCACCAACATATTACTAGCAAAAGCAAAAACTGGTATTGAAACTAGTGCCATCAAGAAACTTGCAGCTAACATATCCTGATTTGAGAAGGCAACAACATTGTTTCCTGCCAATGGTCCGAAAGCATCCATAACCATCTGACCATGAACATCTCCAAATGGATTAATGGTTAGAATACTACCAAATAGAGTCACACCAACTAATGTCTTGGACCAAAGAGGATTTCCAGACGCGATGGATGATGCATAAAGAGCAACTCCTGCAACTCCTGCGAAGAAGAAAGCCCCTCCAAATAAATGATATGAGAGCCATTGCCCTACACTATCATCTGCAGCACCTGAAACTATTGAAATTATACTTAAGAGAGGATTACTTAGTAGTGCGATTAGTATTAACCAGCCAGGTAGTGCCATTTTTCTTGTTTTATTCGCTACTGTCAATAATTGATTAAGGATTACCGCCAATAAAGCAATTGCATTTATTGCAGTTCCAAGAGGTATTATCTCAATACCAAGAATCATATTATTTTGAGAGCCNANNACNAGAACTANTACAGAAATNGTCCATACAAATGATACTAAGTTTGCATTGGTTTCGCTGGCCAACTCAGTTCCAGCCAATTTTGGTATGATATGGAAACCAGAGCCAATTACTAACATAGAAACTGAACCATAAAGAGTAGCATAAACTCCTGCAGATGCTAATTCATTTGCGTTAGCAACGAATCCCCATGATGCTAGAGAGTGAAGAGCATTTGGATCATGAGTTAGCCACATACCAGTGAATGTAAACATGGAGCCTAGAATTAACCATAATGTGCCTTGTAATATCCATGATTTAGCGCCAGATCCTGGGCGTCCCTCTACTAAATCAGATCCAGGCCCTAGAGCTTTCTCAAGCATGAAAGAGACTGTGCCTTTTGCCACATCGGAAAATATCCATAATCCTCTCTGAGTCAAAAAGAATACGATAAATAGTGAAACCCAAAAATAAAACATTGTTGTTAAAACTGTATCCATAATAATCACCTCACTCGCTAGTTGCCTCTAATAATAAACGACCTAAGATGGCAAATATGCCAATCATAGTGCCTAAGATAAAGAACCATATTCCTGAATCAAAAACACCACTAAAAACTGGTACTAAATCAGAAATCACGGGTAAATCTTGTCCCGGATAAAGTATACTATAAAGTACCAAAAAAGAAAGGGAAAAGACAACCCCTACTACGATGAAGACCCATGAGCCTGATGGCTCTTTTTCGCCTTGAAGAAAAACGTCTACTGAATCTGTTGTACTAATTGACATGAATACACCTCTGATATCCCGTTAAGGATACTACTACCAACGGAGATTCAGACTTAAGTATTAGCCGAGAAGATAGTGGATTGGGTATCAAGGCGCACGAACTATATCTACTCGAGATAGACGTCTGTCTCTGCCCTGCCCCATAGGAACTGGTAGTGATAAATCGTTCTCAATTTCAGTCTTCCATACCTTCTTACATTCACAATCGAGGCCTTTAAATTCTCTTAAGTCTCTCGAAACAGAATATCTTTCTATTGCTGCTACTACCTCAGCATCACATTTTTTACAATTATGCGCACCTCTAATTCGGCCACCTGCAGTAGGATGAACAATAGTTCTACAATCAGAATCTATAATTTGATCGTGAGTTCTCTCAATCATCTCAACAAGAGACCAAAGCCAAGGAGGTCGATATTCTCTATTCCGAAATATCCTATCTACTACTGTATTTTTTTGGATATTCATAGGATTAATAGAAACCTCATCAGAAAGAGGTGCTACTTGTTCCAACCATTTTGAAGTTAGATTAAGAGCATCGCCTTCGGACATAAATGGTGGTTTGAAAAGTAGATAAGTTTTGACACGTAATCCTGCTTCCCTCAAATTATCAACTGATTTTTTCCATGTCTTTGTCGAGAAACCTTTGTTACAGTGAAAGCGTAATACTGTATCGTCGTAGGCTTCCAACCCGATTGCGACTGTACATCCAGGATGTCGCTCTGCTACCCAAGCTAATTTTTCAGGATTGCACAAATGAGCCTGCGCTTCAATAACCAGTTCTAATCCTCTTTCATACGTTTCTTTCAGAACCATTTCCTGCCACTCAGGAGGATTTTCTTGATCTTCAAAAAATGTCCCTGAAGTATATACTTTAATCATTTTACAACCCTCAAAATCATTTGTCAATCTTTTAGATTCTTCCCATTGAGCGAACAAATCATTAGCAGTTACATCATCTCTCACATCATTAAAATAACCACAAAAAGTACAACCAGATTTCCACCACCAAACACAGCCTCTAGTTCTCAAAATTACTGTTGCAGCTGTACAACTAGTACCATCCTGTAACATCTCAGGAGTTTTGTAAACAGTAGCAGGTTTCGTTGCATCCCAAGATTCTCTACGAGTAATAGATTGAGGGGTGTTCTCAGGGGCTTTGACTAAATGATGGATTTTGACGGCTTTTTTGCCGTCTCCTAATATCCCAGAAGTACCACTCACAAGCCTTCGGTTAGTTACCATCTATTGATACTGTCGTCGCCAAAAACATCATGTTAAGAGAGCCCTAGGGTCGAATATTGGTGATACATTGAAGTCTTTCAGAATTATACAGAATTTATTAACTGCTTTAGTTATTCCATTTCTAGCATTTATCGTTGGTATTTCTGCTTTACCTGGAGTTTACATTTTTTATAAAATTCTAGAACTAACTAGTACTAATCCTGGATCTTTTCTGGCATCTAATATAGACACAATACCAATTCAGGATTTTGCGATCACTGGAATTGCAATTGGTATGGCAATGATGGCTTGGGGTATTAGTCTAGTGATGATTTGTGGTATACTAGGAGGATTATTTAGACCAAGATTAGAACCTGGAAGATACCCTTTGCAATCATTTGTGACAATTCAATGGGCTTGGTCGATGATTTTCCATAGGATTGCACTATTCTTCTTACCATTCTTAGTCCCGTCATTTATTGGAAATCTATACTATCGTTTTTCTGGAGCGAAATTAGGTCAAGGAGTACAAATTAATAGTGCGCATTTAAATGATGCTGGCTCGGTAACATTGGGAGATAGGGTAGTAATTGGAGG
>NYXJ01000039.1 GCA_002685315.1 Methanobacteriota archaeon | reverse complement strand
ACTTGCCATTATGATGGAGCGCCACATTACAGAGTAGACATAAGAGCGCCAGATTATTCATTGGCAGAATCTTCATGGGAAGCCGCAAAGAAAGTAGCTACGGAAAAAATCAATTCCGTAGAGGGCTCAATCTCCATAGAAAGGCTATGAGGAAGATTTTCTTAGGCATTAATTCATACACCCTCAAACATCACGTCAGCATGAGGAGTCACTATGGTACGTACAAAATTACAACGATGTAATGATTGTGGGGAATACGGACTTGGAGAAATTTGTGAAAAATGTAATGGTAAAATGGAAGCTGTGGCACCGTTGAAGTATTCTCCTGAGGACCCACAAGGCGCTAGAAGAAGGCAAAGAGTTGATGCTGGTAGCGATGAATGGGTAGAATCACTACCTACTCCTCGAAAAGTGATTGAGGATGAGGAAGAATGAAAACAAAAATTCATTGGATTATTGGAAACGGTTTACCAGAACATTCAGCGATACTAGAAGCAGTACCTGGTGTAGGGAATGTAGGTAAAATTGTGGTAGACGCATTAGTAGAAAAACACCCATCCAGAACTATTGGATGGATTTTACATCCTGATTTCCCACCTCATGCTACATTATCAAGTAATGGACTATTAGCACCCCCTAGGCTAGAAATTAATTCAGTACTTCTTCCAGATGGAAAAACAGTAATTACAATCGGAGGAGATTTACAACCTATGACTGCAAACGGGCAGTATGAAGTTGCTGAAAGTATACTCGCAATGGCAAAGGAAAATAACACTCCACAAATTCTAGTTTTAGCAGGCTTAGCAGCTGGTGCTGAAGACAGAAATATTCACGTAATATGTGCAGATTTAGGAGTTAAAAAATCATTGCAAGATATTGATATTAATGTTACTGACGAGCAGCCGAAATCAGGAATGATAGGAATGGCAGGTTTACTTATCTCTCTCTCACCATTACATGATGTACCTACAATTGGCCTGGTAGCTGAAACAATAGGGGCGAGCGCTGACACACTTGCTGCCGATAGATTATCATCTTGGATCGAAGAAGGATTAGAATTACCTCTTGACCTAGATCTTGACTCAACAGAAAAAACCGCTAAAAAACTATTAGCGACTATGGAAGTTTCTGGAGATATTGATGAAATATTAAATGGGACTGAAAAACAAAATGATTCAAATTTTTACGCTTAGGTGATTTCATGAAAATACTTCTTGGAAGCGGAGGAATAAGAACTGAAGAAAGAAGAAATCTTTTCTTTCATTTAATGAAGAAGAACTTCGAAGGTTGTAAGAAAGTGATATTCATACCTTATGCCAGTAGAGATTATGATGAGTATACAAATTCTGTAAAAGAAATGTTTAGTCATCTCGAATTTGAGATTATTGGAATACATGAACTGGATAATCCATTAGTAGAATTAGAAAAGATGGAAGGAATTTATGTTGGTGGAGGAAATACATTTTCATTAGTTCAAAAGTTACATGAAAAAGAAATAATAGAAGTTATCAGGAGGAAAGTGCTAGAAAATGGAATACCATATGCGGGAGTTAGTGCTGGAGCAAATGTTGCTTGTCCAACAATGCAAACCACGAATGATATGCCTATTGATTTAGTTCCATCATTTGAAACATTTGATATTGTACCTTTCCAAATCAATCCCCATTACCATCCAGGAGGAATATGGTGGAAAGAAAATAATGAACTAAGAGAGCATTTTGGAGAGACTAGGAAAAGAAGAATTGAAGAATTTCATAATTATAACGATACACCTGTAATCGGATTATATGAAGGATCTTTTCTAATTTGTGATGATGATGGAATAGAACTTCAAGGCAATAAAGCTGCAATAATCATCAAAGGAGCAGAAATTGAAACAATTTCTCCAAATAAAAAAATGAATTATGATTTATCCGCCAGATGAGACTACGATTAATTCTATTTTTATATCTTCACTAATTGTTGAAGAATGAGGAACAATTGAATCATCATAAACTGCAAGAACTGTGGAAGAGGGAATATCTAACTGATTTAATATTGTAGAAATTGTTGATGGTACTTCGGATTCAAAAATTAAACTTTTATTTTCGTATACAATCTCTACACGCATGTTACTTCGAAACGGGTCACGCTTATGACCAATACGCATCTAGGAATATTTAGCCGAGATCGCATAGCCCGGTATTGCGATGGATTCGAAATCCATTGTCCATTGGACGCGGGGGTTCAAATCCCNCTCTCGGCGCCACTGAGAANNTNAATCATATTCATAAGNAGAACTATTTTCGNATAACNATGCCTCAATATGAGATTATAGATAGTGAAGAATTAAGAATGGTNAAAGTAACATTGAATGGNGATACAGTCCGTGGAGAATCAGGTGCACTNCACTATATGATTGGANATATAGAGATGNTNNCTAAAGCTCCAAGCGTAGGAGGTTTTCTAAANTCAATGGTATCAGGAGAATCANTATTTAGACCTACATATACNGGTNATGGAGAAGTATATTTTGGACCACCTACATTTGGAGAATATCATATTCTAGAGTTAAATGGTAATTCAATGGTTCTAGATTCAGGAGCATATGTTTGCTCAGATGAAGGAATAGAAGTTGGTGTTGTTAGAAATAAAGGCATTTCAATGTTCAGTGGAGAAGGAATATGGCAGACTACTGTTTCAGGAACTGGAACTTTGGTATATTATTCGGAAGGACCTATTCAAGAAATTAATCTTTCAAATAGTACTCTTACAGTAGATGGGAACTTTGCTGTTGTTAGAGATGCATCATTGAATTATCAGACAAGGATGTTAGGAAAAGGAGTTATGTCAAAAATTGCAGGTGGGGAAGGATTTGTCAATATCATATCAGGAACAGGGAAGGTATACCTTTCACCAGTTCCAAGTCGTTTCAACAATCTTGCTGGAAGAGTCATTAATGATACAGTTAGTAGAATGATCCCATTCTTTAATAGAAATAGTAATTAATCTCTAGAATGGCTTCAAATCTTCTGAACTTTTCAGAAGAACTACTCGAGCACCTGGACCAAGACGAACTTGTTTTTGACCTGCGAACTCCCCAATCTCACCGTTTAAGATTGCAATTTCATCACCCCTTGATAGCCCTGCTGCAATGACTGGGATAAATTGCTTGAATGCTACAACACCTACTGAACCGCTACTATCAACCAAAGTAATTGCCCAACGAGAAACTCCTTTCCCGTTTGGGAAAGCATTTATCGACCATATTCTACCAACTACATTCACTCTGGTTTCTATATCGATCATTTCTGAAATCTCTTCATCTCCAGCAATAGTAATACTTGATTCTGAATCTAAATCTATAACTAACTCACTTCTCCAAATTGAAGTTAGTGCGTTTTCAATTTTAATTCTCGCATCATTTTGAATAGAACGTGAAACATTCTTCAAACCACCTTGACGATGTGTTCTTACCTTAGCCCTCTCATATCCATCAACTAGTCGGAATGTTAAGTCAATGCTACCGTCTGATTTGAGAGTAGGTCCACTTAACTCTCGAACTTCCCCAATTACTGTGTGACGTGTTTTGATTACAGCCATAGGAGTAATTGGCCAAGCATGAGAAAACTTCTCAAGTCTCTTTTCCGAAGGCAATATTAATTCATAATTACTATTTTCACATATTCCTCTAAGCTCACACCGATTACATCGTGCCTTTGGATCTGGATCAACTGCAATTTCTGAAGGTATTCCTCCAACATCAAAATACCTTAATGGAGAAGGTTTTGCAGGGAAATCAGAGATATTTATGGTATTATTTTTATGTAAATTTTGATATAAATTCTCTAAATCAACATTAAATTCAGACATTTCTTTTTCACTTGGTAAAGGTACTTGTTTTATTGTACCAGGACCTAAGTACCAGATTTCGAGACCCTCTACTTCGTTATTTCTAGAATGAGTTTCCCACCATAACCAAGAGTAGAATCTTAATTGTTCGATATAACCTCCTGAACGATCACCTCTCCCTACAGAGGCCTTTAGATCAATAATTCTAATTTTACCATTCCAACGATAAACTAAGTCATATTCTCCCTGAAACCAGTCATCTGGATGACAAGTAGTCTCTGAGAAACTTGAGGCATCTGGATCTACAAACCAAGGACGAGATAGTTCCCATGCTTCAACCCATGAGATAGGCGCCCCACTTTTCTGAGCACATGGGTGTGGAGATTCCCATTCCTTGGGGAAGCCATCAGGAGAAGGCCATTCGGGACGATGTTGCCCACTCCTCCAAGACTCGAGAAATGGACCTCCTTGTTGATTCAAACATAATTCAACCTGATCTAAATGTAACTTAATACCTGCCTGAATCATTTGTATACCTTCCTCCGCTTCAATATCTTCAGATTTACCTACACGATTTGGACTTGATTCCCAATCAGAAATAGCATTTTGCCAACAATAATCAAAATGGGCCTTGACTCTAGATAAGGCCCATTCTTCTAATTCAGATCTATTTTTTGGCCAAGATTCGGGGTCTCTCGGTTCTAGTTTAGGCCCTATCCAACCTGTTTCAGAATCATAAGATACAGAGCCGTCTTCATTCAGTGGTGAAATAATTAAATTATTATCATCGGGAGAAATTAATACTGGAGATTCACGAAGTACTCTGGAAACACAGTCTTCTACAGCGTTTCCTCTTAAAATTTGAGGAGGTAATGGACTTTTTAATTTAGGAATATAAGAATAATACCATAACCTGGGGCAATTATTCCAAGTAATTACTTGAGATGCGGATAAACGCCTGTAAGGGTCTACCCCGGTCACCTCAGGATTGGCTCGCCTAACTGGCATGACCAATGACTAAAGTCAGGGGTAAATGAACTCAACGTGTAAATTGAAGGAAATGAACTATCATTCTTTAGAATTTAATATTACTACAGTTAATTCCATTCTTTCAAAAGTAGGTGTGACCTCAATCATTGATAATTCTGAATCCACCATCTCAGCAATATCTTCTGCTACAACTAGAGGCATCTCTATTCGAGAATTTTTCTCATCCCAATAAAGAAATCTTGATGGTAGGCCTGTTTCTTTAGTAATTTCATCTATCCAATCAGATTGTTCAGAAGAGTTGCAATTTACTGCACCGAATATCAATGTACCATCATCAGTTAAAGTTTCATGAGGGGCTATTGTATGTTCACCTCGACGAATAAATCGTCTTCTCAATTGTCCAGAATCTTTGTAAGTTGCAGTACAGAACTTGAGATGGAAACCGTACGACTCTCTAATTTTACCATCCAACGGGTCTGGAATACCAAATTGAGCCGCCATTACTCTGTCCCTCATAGATATTGATAATTCGGCAGAACCAGCGGCTCCTGCAGTGATTTCTGTGGAAAGATTGAATCCTCTAAGTTCCATATTATCATGGTTTCCAACAGTAATTTCTAGTTCATTTAGATTCAGGAAATCTACATCCATTTCTCTTAACTCTTCTAATAAATTCATTAATTCTTCTTCTTTATCTGGCTCACAAGGTAACTCAACACCGGTTAACATTCCTGCCTCACTGCAAGCAGTGATGGTTTCTCTGTATTTTTTAGATTCAAGATTAAGAAAATGAAAACGAATTTCATCGAGACCTGCAGATGCAAAATCCATAGCCCATTCGGATTTGAATGGAATACTGGTGTACATGTGCAAATGGAAATCATCTCCAAACTCTTTTTTCAAAATCTTAATTCCTTCTAAAACACGTTCTCTTGCCATAACCGGATCACCCCCTGTAATTCCTGCACCAGTGGCATTCATTGCCCTAGCTTCCTCAATTACAGCTTTCCAATCGCCGATATCGACTCTTCTTTCATTAGCATACATGTAATCTATCTCTCTTCTAGTTTCGGAAAGAGGGCAATAATCACACATCCAATGGCAATGTCCAGTGATGAATAATACTAATTTACTACCCATTTGACACTGAATACATCCTTCAGTATCCATTTCGTTGGCTAGATCCGAAGAGTTTAGATTTTGGTTAAAATTCATCACTACAGTCATGAAGACACCTCCAAAGCTTCTGTAAGCAACCATTTATGAAACCCAAAGTCGCTAGATAATTCAGGATGAAAAGTCAGTGCAACTCTATTATTAGTTCTGACACCTACTACTTCTTCACCAATTAACGCTACTGGGGTTGATTTCTCTCCTAAATTCATAAACCTTGGTGCTCGGATAAATATTCCCGGAAAATCTCTAGAAAGAAGAGAGGTATTTATCATAGATTGAAATGAGTTTGACTGATTACCAAAAGCATTCCTAGAAATATTTGCGTCGACTATTTTCTCACCATCATCTTGAGGATCTGAAAGTAAAATAGCACCAGCACAAGTTCCTAAAACCGGTAAATTAGGATTTTCCCTTATCCATTCAAACAATGCAGGGAATAATTGTGAATTGAGACCATTTCCTACAAGTCTCATTGTTGTAGATTCTCCACCAGGTAGTATAATTGCATGTGGATTGCATTGAATTAAATCATTCTTATTTCTGAGCTCAAATATTTCAATATCTAATTGAAGTTCCTCAGCCACACTATTTAGTGCTTTGAGATGAGCATGTCGAGCACCCTGCAGCATCACTAGCCCGATACGCAACATATACTGTCGTCTAGACACTCTAACATGAACCCAACCCTTGAACAATACAGCAGCCGATGCCATCAAAGACTTCTACCCATACCGACATAATGTGACCATAACAGGACGGATACACAACTTCGGAGCAGGACCTGCTGTATTGCCATTAGAGGTAGTCGAAGAATGTCGAAAATCATTACCTAATTTGAATAATAGTGGTTTTGGATTGTTAGAAATCAGCCATAGAAGTAAAACATTTCAGAATATTGTAGATAGCTCTATGGAGAAATTAAGAAGAATACTCTCAATACCTGAAGATTATACTGTACTTTATCTACAAGGTGGGGCATCTTTACAATTCTATATGTCGGCCCTTAATTTACTAAGAGAGAATGAAAAAGTAGATTTCTTAGTTACAGGAGTATGGTCTCAAAAAGCATTGAAAGAAGCTAGTAGAATAGGAGATGCTTCAGCAAGATGGGATGATTCTGAAAATGGATTTAGATCAATTCCTAGTAATGAGGACTATTCTGTAAGGGATGATTCATTGTACCTACATTATACATCTAATAACACATTATTTGGTACTCAATTTCATCACCTACCTGAAAGTAATGGGAAACCGAGAGTATTAGACGCTAGTTCTGATATAATGGGAGTTCCATTAGATGTAAGTTCTCATGACTTAATCTATGCAGGTGCACAGAAAA
>NYXJ01000038.1 GCA_002685315.1 Methanobacteriota archaeon | reverse complement strand
AAGAAAGTGAATGAAGTCACACCCAATCTTTTCTCACGAGCTGATAATCCTGAAAAAATGTCAAGACTAAATGTAGATGAAATTCATGAGATAATTCGTGAGATAGGATTGGCTCCCACTAAGGCTAAGAATCTTAAGAAGATGGCTGAACAAATTTTAGAAGGCGGTGGAGAAGTAATTCCTGATTGGAATTTCCTGGAATCATTAGCAGGAGTGGGNCATAAAACNGCTAGTGTAGTAATGTCNCAGGCTTTNGGAATTCCNGCATTNGCAGTTGATACTCANATTCATCGANTNGCTTATCGNTGGGGGNTNTCAAATGGNNNAAANGTTCAAACTACTGAGAAAGATTTGAAGAAGGTTTTTCCAGAAGATACGTGGATTAGAAGACATTTACAGATTATATTTTTTGGAAGAGAACACTGCCCTGCAAGAAACCATAATCTAAGCGAATGCTTGATATGTAGTTGGGCTTCAACAAAAAAATTAATTAAAGAAAGCAAAAGCTAATTCTTATTCCGAATTAACANTCCTCCAATTACTATAAATGACACTCCNATCAATATAGAAGGTATCTGTAAACNAGAAACNGAATCACTTAAATTTCTAGCATTTTGGCATTCTCCTTCGTCTAAACCAGTGATTTGGCCAATTGTACCGATATCTGAATCACATTCATCTTGNATTCTTTCATCAATGTACCCTGCTAGTAAAATTGTNATTAAAAATGATATTAATCCAATTACTCCCAACACTATACAAAATAGTCCTAACTTATTCATATCTCATAGCAACACATNCTTGTTATTGAATGCTGCTAGTATACGAGCATTCATCATCTNATTACATCTGCGAGTATTATGAATAAAGAACCTGTAACACTAGNAGTCGGCGAAAAAGCACCAGATTTTAATGCTCAAATCACGAATGGGAATCAAATCAAACTTTCTGATATACTGTTATCTGGTCAGAAAGTAATACTTTATTTNTATCCAAAAGATAGTACNCCNGGTTGTACGGTTCAGGCTTGTGANTTTAGAGATAATTTTTCAAGACTTCAGAAATCAGGATACAAAGTAATTGGTGTTTCTAAGGATTCCTCTAGCTCTCATCAGAAATTNATTGACAAACATGAATTACCATTCGATTTGATTGTAGATTNAGAAACTGAATTACATCANTTATATGGAGTTTGGAGAGAAAAAATGAATTATGGTAAGACGTATATGGGAGTTTCTAGATCCACATTTGTTATCGATACAGATGGTTCTCTAATCTCAGTTGGATATAACGTAAGGGCAAGTGGCCATGTAGATAGATTAGTCAAAGAACTAGGCTTAGAGTGATTTAGATGGATATCACACAGAGAAGAGAGATAGTTTCTCGATTCCTTCGAAGATGTGTGACGTATGCAGATGCCTCTATTGAAAGGAAAAAATTAAGAAATGAAGATCCTTCAGACATTTCTAACTGGGAAAATTACAGGCAATTCACCTCATTTTCAGCATCTGAAGTAGAATCTGGTGAATTGGATACATGGCTAGAAGAGGGGGATTATCGAGCAGAACCAAATGGATATTTCTCTCTTTTGGAAAATAGAGAAACTTTCAATTTGGAAGATATGTCTCATGAAGAAAGACGAAATTGGTTAGCGTGTCTACTGATGCCTAGACCAATCTCATTAGTTGCTACCACGAGTACCAATGGCGTGCATAATCTCGCCCCAATGTCATCAATAGGAGTAGTTTCTAATTCTCCTCCTTTAATCACAATTAGTCTCTCTAAGAGTCGGGAAGGCAAAGAAAGAGATACTCTAGTAAATCTAAGAAGTCAAGGAATAGGTTCTTCATGTATGATTTTTATTCTTCCCGCTACTCTCGAATCAGCAAAAAATATTCAACTAACTTCATCAAAGATACCTGCAGATGAATCTGAATGGAATTTAATCGATGAAGAAATGATTATTGAAAATGAGATGCCAATATTATCTTCGGCAATGGCTGCATTACGCTGTAAGTTAATGGAAATACATCCGTTACCNGGGGGTTCTCTAGCATCTCTAGCGATACTACAAGTAGAATCTATTTTCTCTTCTAATAATTATTCAGGATTGAATGATATACAGAAATTAATGCAAGTCGATTTCAACAAACTAGGTCCTAGTTCTAGTAAGAACGACTGGAACTTTGAATTAGATTACTAGTATTGACTTTTCATGGTTCGTGTTCCAGTACTTTCATCCCTAATCTATGTTTTTTTGTATCTACTCTCATACCTAATCCTGGAATCATTAAAAGCGAATCATTCTCATTTAGAGAAAAAACGGGTATGTTATTAATTTCTCCTAAACTCTCAACTTTTCTTTTACAAACTTCTTTTTGGCTGGGCATATGAGATAGTGAACTTATATCTACCAAAATCATACTCCCTCTTGAAATTTCATTTTCAATGCCATCAAGTTGAATTCTTTGATATTTATCAGGCTTCAGATAAACTATATTTTTCTTAGCTTGCGGCCTCAATCTTTCCGTTCTTTCAGACCACAGCGGGTCACCTAAATCATGAAAATCTGCTCTAGAGCTTGACCTAGGTCCCGGGTTTGCTGAAGATTGATTTATTGATGTAGAATCATTAATTATATTCTTCTTTGGATCTGGTAAACCAAGTAGTTTGAATAGGTTTACCATAACCTACCCTATTCCTCTTCACCAATTAGTTCTTCTATCTCCGAAGCAGTTAAAACCTCATTTACAGCAAGATTTTTATCTTCCAAATCTATATTTTCTATCNGGTTATCTGATATTTTTCCATCATCATCTAAAACTAAGTCTTTATCTAATCCATTATTCTTTATGACAGGTTTATTTTGTTCCTCTTTTATTCTTTTCTTACTAATTCTTTGTTTTTTCCTATCTTCACTAAATGGGTCATAATCGGGGTCATCAAATGCGTCGTCAATCGTCCCTTTGGAAGGTACTCTGTATTCATCATGTTCAATTTTTTTCTTTTTCTTCATTATCACAGGTGCGGCCACAATAGATAAAATCAAGACTATTACAATTAGAATACCTATTGGGCTCATAATGAAACTTGTAATTGAAAATGGTTTTTCTTCTACTTGTATAGTAATTCTCATTGAATCAGTAGTATCTCCATCATCTACAGTTAGCTGTATAACAATACTACCTGCGTTATTGAATTTCCATTCTACTATTTTTCCAAATATATCTTCATCATTAGTTTTATCTCCATCTCCATCACTATCTTTTGAAATATCCATGTCCCAAGAATAGATCATATTTTCCATATCATATAATGAGTCTGTTGTTCCATTCCCTGTCAATATAACTATATCTCCTGATATAGGACTATAATCGCTGGGTGCCCCAATTCCTACACTTGGTTTCATATTTCTGACATCAATATTGATATCTACACTTGCTACAGCGCCGTCATTATCAGTTACATGAAAAATTATTTTCTCAGGAGCAGTATTAGAATCAGGCCAAGAATATATCAAATTAAATGATTCAATATCACAATCATCAATTTCTGAACCTTGATCATCTGAGTTTACTGATGGGTCTAAATCATAGCAAGGAACTAATGTATCTAAATCATTTAGTGTATCATCTGCTATTATCGACATTTCTATATTTTCATCTTCAGCAACAGGAAGGAGCTGGGAAAATGGCCTGATGGTAGGTTCTACATTATTTACTCTAAATGGGACTGTCATCAAATCTGTACTTTCATCATCATCATCGAAAACCTGGAATGTGGCTATATGTTGACCGTCAGTTTCGTATATCGCTTCAATTTGGCTTATCGCCGTATTTTGTTGTATTATCTCTAAATCAGGTTTTTCTTCAGCATCTGGTGCCCATACATGCCTTAATGAAGAAATATCATTTTCTGAATCCTGTGCCCAACCTCTAATTGTAAGTTGATCTCCTTCATTTACTGTGTATAGTCCAAATGAGTTAGGAATAAGTCTGTTGCCNTCGAATTTTACTTCCCATTCAGGGTTATAAGGTGCAATATTGGTGACTTCTATCGTATATTCCTCTGTGATTGTTGCTCCATCATCATCTGTAGCATCAACTTGGATAGTATATGGTCCTTCTTGATCTAGAGTAACTGTACATTTTATTCCTAACGTTGTACCCTGTTCACAAGGAGCATTCCACACAATATCTACAGGAGCATCAGGTGTTTGTGTATCTTGATCTATTCTTTCTGTAATCTCAAATGTTATCGGTGAAAGAACAGGTATATTATCAGAATCTGCTACTAGAACAATCTCTGGATTTCTATTTAAAATGGTTATGNCGCTACTAACTGAATGGAAATCATTTTCTCCATCAGTAACTACCATATTGACAGTGAAAATTCCGTCATCATCCCAGATATATTCGTAAATACAATCAGTTTCTTCTGATGAAACAATATCGCCCTCTAAACTCTCTAAAGAAAATGTACAATAGAAATCTCCTCCATCTGGATCATAAGAATTTGTTCCGCTAATTAATACCTCATTGAGAGTCAACATTTCCTCTGCTAATGATAATAAAGCAACTGGAATGGACCCTATAAAAAGTGTAAAATCACCTTCATTGTTCGTCAAATCTCCATCATTAATGTTGATATAAAATGAGGTTGTAGTTTCACCAAATGGCTGATTTGAAGGTACTAACCAAGATACCTCTACCCTTGCTTCTTCGAGGCTTGAAAGTGCAGGAATATTAGCATTCGTTATAGTTCCATCCGGCCCCTCTATCTGAAGAATAGTTGGGGGAGAAACTCTCAATCCTCTATTGATGACAGGAATACTAAATACTATAGAATCATCTCTGATGGCATTAAAACCTACATTTTCATCTAAAGTCAATGTCGAGTTTTCTCTTGTTCTTTCTACAGATACACCATCCTGATTCACATATAAGTCTATTTCATATACATTAGGATCTATTGTTACAGTGCTTGCACCTATTATAGGATTCTGAGTGTTAATCCATGCTAAAATTCCATGGCTCCCAAGGTCATTTCCTGAGTTAGAATAATCTGCATAATTACCAGTATTGAAAGTGACATGAGCGCTACCATTTGATGCAGTGGCAATTGTCCGAATGTCTCCTTTAATTTCGTATCTAAATTGTAGTTGCTCATTAGCCAAAGGATTACCATTGTTGTCGCTAACATTAATCCAAGCCGAGATTTCTGAATCAATTGGTGACAAAGGAAATTCAACATCAATATTGATGACTTTTTGTCTACTTACAGACTGATAAGAAGAAAGTGAATGTACTGCTGAAAACCCTAAACTTTCTATCGTCTCCATTTTCACATCTCCTCTGATTGCAGGGCAGAACCATTTGTATCCTGTGTCTTCACCATCAACATTTGTACTAGAAATATTGTATGAAGTTGTACAACTAGCATAACTTACTCCGGAAAAACCTTGACTCACAACTTCATAATTTGCTGTACTCTGGGAAACGGTATTTTCAGGAATATCTACGTAATCACTGGAACCAGAATAAGTTGTAGTAGTCGTATAATCTTGACTCCATGATTCTCCTACTGAAATTGGGAAATCATATCCTTCCAATGGTGGTGAGTAGCTTTGATCAACTTCAAGATAACCTACATCGATTGGAATACATGTCCACCAGAAATCTCTACAAAAATCAATTTCGACTATCGCTTCCTGGGAAACGGTCGCTAAGTCCGATGCTCTGATTATTGAAGTAGTGTCCATGTCTACTTCTAAATCACCTGGCTGTCCATCCAAATTGATATTATTTGCTTCATAATAACCTTCTGATTCTACTTTGTAGACTAAACTTGAACTATTATCTACTGTTGTAATATAAATATCAGTCACTGTGCTTTCAAGTGTCCCTGTCAATGTTTGTAAGTCTGTATTTACACCTGAATCTACGATAAAATCAACCATATCTAGATATCCATTATAATTCCATTTATCGCCAATTTTCCAAGTTGGAATATCTATCAAATTATTATTTCTTGATATTGATTCAATCTTCATTTCATTTTCATCATCTAATTGCAGATGTTTTTCTGGTACGTAGATACCTGAAAAAATTGAAAATATTAGTAAAAATACCAAAGAATAAGTCACTGTATCTCGAGAGCGCATAGCGCTCTCGCACGGTTAGGCATTCATCAACATCACGATTGCCAAGTCTCTAATGTTTTACAACAAATCAGCAAGTTCGTCCTGTATAAACTGAACAGCTTCGAGGATCTCATCCTTGTGTCTCGCACCTGTAATTACCATCTTTCCGCTACCGAAAATCAAGCATACAACTTTAGGATAATCTAATCTGTAGATTAGTCCTGGGAATTGTTCTGGTTCATATTCAACTTTATCGAAAGGTAAGTGGAATGTTAAATTATTTAGATTCAATTTCCTCGGGAGTGCTGCAAGAGGTTCGCCTTCTCTGATACCTCTAATTCTTGAATCATTAGCTTCCACTTCTTCATCTGTTGCTGCTCTAATTCCTCCACCATCTAAATCAATAACTCTTGTATTATTATCGTCCATCCTAGCGGTCCCATAATAATCCTCGGGGTAGAAAAGGGAATATGTNGCTACCATATTTTGTACCTCTATTTCAACATCTTTNAAGTCCCATGTGTCGATACCTGCTGCTCTTAAATCAGCAGTCATTCTCTCGATTCCAGTATGAATNTTTTGTTCATTTTTACCGCCAGTACAAACTGCTCTTCCTGATCTGAACATNAGTATTGCAAGTTTNGGGTCGACTACTCTGTAAACNACTCCAGGGAATTGTTCNGGTTCGTATTCACAATTCAATTGAATTGCGATATCCGGAAGATCTAGTTCTTCCGCAACTCTTGTTGATGCAACTACATTCACTACAGTTAGGCGTTCTTCGTCACTAAGCATATCGCTCGCACTTATGTTTACTTTATAAAGAATAGTTGTCATTAAAACGAATTAATTTATAATTAATTTCCATTTTTCTTGATATGAACCCCGCTGGAGCCGAATTTTGAGATTAATGGCTTTCCACCACATAATTCAATTTCTTGAGCTACTCTAGCGGGGTTATCTGTTAGAGCAACCATGCATCCTCCACCCCCTGCTCCTGTAAGTTTTGATCCAAATGAATGTGGTCTTGTTGCGGAGACCATTAGGTCTAACAAATCGCTACTAACTCCTAATTTTTTTAACTTTTCATGACAATTATCCATTGCCATTCCAACTGCTTCCAGATTCCCCGCTTTCAATGCAGTAAGACCTGCAATAGTAATATTTTCAATTGATTTCATTTCATCATAAAGTTCTGGATTTTGTTTCAATCTTTCTGCAACACCTGAAACCATTTTACCTGTGGGCGAAGATTGTCCTGTGAAACCTAGGACTAACCATGATTGATTGATATTCTCATGTAATTCTGCATTATGAATTGACCAACTTCTTTTCCCTTCAGGGGTCACAAGACTGGTGTCAAAAACATGTTCCAATGTATCTATTCTCTCTCCTGAAACTACAACACATCCTCCAAGTGAGCTTGCTGCAGAATCAGTTGGGCTAGCTCTTCCTTCCTGAGTAGCAGCTTCAGCTGAATGCCCTATCTTTGATAATTTAATCAAATCTATTTCTTTATTGGGTTTAGTAAATTGGTGTAGTGCTGCCCCCATCGCATTCGAAAGTGCAGCACTTGATCCAAGTCCTGCTCCAGAAAATAGTTCTGACTTAACATTGATTCTCAAAGGCTTTCCTTCATAGTTAAACAGGTCTTTTATGATATGTTGAATGTGTGGGTGCTTGTTAGGATCGAATCTTTCAAATCCATCTGTATTGTATCTATTATTAATTTCCCAATCCTCAGATTCTTCAATTGTAATTTCAACTCCAGAATCGATTGAAACAGCAACAGCAGGGTGTCCATAAACAACCGCATGTTCTCCAAACAAAATACACTTACCGGGTGCGAAGGCAGTAGACACAGCCTATCGGTAGAGGGCATAGGAAATTAGTATTGGGTATGTTCTATCAATCGGTTAATTGAAAGTACTGTTTCTCTTCCGAGGCGTGTTAGTTTATCGCCAAGTCGGGAGAAATGGATTATGGAACACCCTCTAGAGATGCAATATGGGCCAATAGATGGCTGGATAATCCTTCTTTTAATGGGAGGATTGTCAATCTCATTTTTCCTATATCAAGTTATTAAGGCAACTAGATTGGTAATGCTAGGTGCTCCCGACAATCGTTTCGATTCCTGGGGTTTAAGAATTAAAGAAATGCTAGTTGGTTGGTTAGGGCAAAAAAGAGTTCTTCGAGATAGAGTTGCAGGAACTATGCATGTACTCATGTTTTGGGGATTCCTAATGTTAGGGAGCGACATGCTTGATCTTGCTAGTGCGAATTACTTTTCCGAAAACTTGCTTCCTTCAATACTCAAGAATCCGTGGAATGGTATGGTGGAATTAGGTTATACTGCTGCTTTGATAGGTGCTACAGCTGCGTTGATTAGAAGGGTTGCTTTCACTCCAGAAAAACTCAAAGGAAAATCACAGTTAGAAGGAAATTTCATCCTTGTATTAATCCTGACTATTACATCTACTTCGTTTATTATTGAATCTCCAGAGAACCCTTCATCAATTTGGGAACCTATTGGGTATTGGGTATCAGATAGTTTAGACTTGAGTTCTAGTGTTATAGTCGCATCTTATTGGGCACATATGTTTGCAATTTGCTGCTTCTTGGTATTAATTCCGGTTTCTAAGCATATGCATTTAGTAATGGCGATTCCAAATGTTTTCTTCCATGACACAAATCCATTAGGGACAATGCGTCCTCTAGCGGTGGATGATAGTGGCAAAGCAGTTCCTTTGGAAGATTTGGATATTGATTCATTTGGTGTTAGTACTTTCGATCAATATACATGGAGACAAATTATTGATGGATGGTCATGTACATCTTGTGCACGATGTCAGGATGTTTGTCCTGCTTATGAGTCTGGTAAAGGGCTCAACCCTATGCAGGTAATCCACGATGTTAGGGACTATGCTAATGAGCATGCTCCTATTTTATTGAAAGGTGAGAATCCCGAAGAAACTATGCTAGCACGAATAACTAGTGAGGCAGTTTGGGCATGTACAACTTGCAATGCATGTGTGGATATCTGCCCACTTTACATTGAACACGTCCCTAAGTTGACTGATCTAAGAAGAAATGCAATGATGGAAACTATGGAATATCCAGAAGAACTTAATGTTGCTATGGGTAATTTAGAATCCGCTTCAAATCCTTACGGTTTCGGACCTCATGAGAGAGCAGACTGGGCTTCTGATTTAGATGTGAAAGTTGGTCAGCCTGCCGAATATATCTATTTCGTCGGTTGCGCTGCTAGTTTTGATGAAAGAAATCAAAAAGTAGCACGTGCAACAATTTCTTTGATGAAAGAAGCGGGATTAGATGTAGGAATTTTAGGGATGCAAGAAGGATGTTCTGGAGATCCGGCAAGAAGGGCGGGGAATGAATATCTTTTCCAAATGTTGGCTGAGACTAATATTATGACTTTCCAAGAATTAGGCGTCAAAAGAATTGTAGCATCTTGTCCACATTGTTTCCATACTTTAGGTAAAGAATATTCAGATTATGGTGCTGATGAACTTGAAGTGTTCCATCATACCGAGATCATGGCAAAGTTACAAGAAGAAGGTAAACTCCCTGAATTTGACAAGGAAGGTAAGAGCATAACATTCCATGATCCTTGTTACTTGGGTCGTATTGGAGATGTTATAGATGAACCTAGATCAGTTCTAGGTGGAGTTGACGTAGAGATTGAAAGACATGGAAAGGATTCATTTTGTTGTGGGGCTGGTGGTGCTCAAATGTGGATGGAGGAAGATTCGGATAAAAGAGTGAATAAAATCCGTGCAGAAGAAATTGCAGCAACAGGTTGTGACACAGTGGCTATCGGCTGTCCATTTTGTTCAGTTATGGTGAAAGATGGTCTTGATACAGTAGGCTCAGAGATGGATGTAAAAGATGTAGCAGAACTATTATGGGAACAGATTGTCGCTAGGGACAAAGAGATT
>NYXJ01000037.1 GCA_002685315.1 Methanobacteriota archaeon | reverse complement strand
AAATACGATAAATTACTCCATTTTCTTTACTCATTTCATTTCACTTCCTTTTTATTTTTTTCTAGAATTATTTCCATAGGTCGACTCCTAGTGCCGATTTTATAGACTCACGGAGGGTATTATCCTCTTCAGTCCCGATACCCAATACTGTGGGTGTGATACTCTCAGATAGTTGAATACGCAACCTTTCTGGGAGAAGTAATAAATCAGAATTATCAATTACAATAACCCCTATTTCTTTTTCATTAAGTAATGACTTCATGATTGATGTCATCTCATCCAAATCTTTTGGATTATGTAATCTCAAAACACCTGCAAGTTGGAATCCAAGAGTGAAATCTAGTGAACCTACAACTGCAATTTCCATATTTTCACCTCAAAAGTCCATGTGCGCTTCTAAAACCTCGGATGTGAGGCCAATCGTCTTACCGCGCACTAAAAGACGAAGGTTTTGAATTTCGAGAACTTTACGTTCTATATAATAAATAACTGGGAAAACTGAAACAGGATTCAAGTAAGAGAAACTTCTCAATAAATCATGCCTTCTATGATTAAGAAGCGTTGCAATTGGATCTAGAGTACCTAATGCATCTGATTCTATGATCGCTTCATCAAAGCCTGTTTCATCGAATGTGTTACTACGTCTTAAAGCCTCTAATATTGATTTATTTGAATTTGCCTGAGAAACTTGTGACATTACTGTTTTCGAGAGCCTCCCTCCCGGAATCACCATCTGTAAACGTTTTTCAGTAGAAATATTTTGACGTAATTCGCGGAATTGATTTATGATGTTTCTATGGTCAATTTCAGTTCGGATGTACTTTACTAACTGAGGATTGGAATCCCTACCCTTAGAGACTTTCAGAGCATGGCTGTAATACTGTCGATCTAAAGCATCTTCCATTTCTTCAAGTGTTGCATCTGAATCATCTAATTTAGCTAACTCTTTACCCCAAGGAGTTCCGGCCATTGAACTAGCGGCCTCGTGCAGGGTTTCAGTAGTCCTAACAATATCTAACCAAACAGCATTCATAGGATTCTCAGAGGGCAATATTTGAGATTCAATTAACTCATCAGAACACCCTCCATTAACCGCCCTTAATACGGTTTTAGCTTTTTCATAAGCAAATCTTTCAACGTAAATGGCCACTATAGACTTCAACGGCCCTTGACAGAAATTCATTACATCTGAAAGATCGTTGTCAAGATTGTGGAAAAGGGCCGCTTCAACAGCATCGGCACCGCTCATTCTAGCCGAATAAATATCCATTTCATTCCTGTAGCCTAGTTCTCCTATGCTCGCACCGATCGATTCCGGACCTGTCTGCAGGAGTTGACGCATTCTTGTAGGATCAATTAAAGAAGCTTTACGCGCTTTCGCTCGAGCAGAAGCATTACAGATGTTCGAACGACCACTAGCTTGCCCCAACATTTTTTCACCTTTTCTAATTACCAAATAAAATATTATTAACTTCTCTAATATTCTCTTTCCACGCTTCATCTAAGCGACTATCAAATCGATAGTCGAGAACAATAGAACCATCTTTCGACTCAAGTATAAAACCACCGAGCCCTTCGACATCATCTCCGATTGTAAAATCACTTTTTTCAAGGATTTTACGATCGGTTGAAACTGGCCTTAATATCATCTCGCCACTGTAATTAGATGCCTCGGATAAAAGCCCTGAAAGAATCTTAGGACGGCCTTCAAGATTTGGAGAACCTACTGAAGAACGTATTGCTTCCCATGTGTCGTCTAATTCTTCACGCTTTGCAATTAAGAGATGTTTTTGATTTGCCTGCTTAGCTGATGCAACAAGTTCTACTGACAACTGCGCACTTTCTCTCTCTGCACGTGATTTTACACCCTTTGAAAAATTCATAGCTTCGGATCTAGCTTCATCTTCAATTTCCTTTGCTTGTTGCTTAGCATCGGCAATAATCATTTCAGCCTCAGCTTTAGCCTGTGTTGCGATTTCATTTGCTAACGCATCTAATGTCATTCGTACACCTCACTATTTCCATATTCATTCCAATATTCTCACTTAAAGCAAAAATATTGAAAGGAATCCGAAAAGAACAATAGTTTCTGGTAAAGCTGTAAAAATAAGTCCGTTTACGAACTTACTACTATCCTCGGCAATCATTCCAACTGCTGCCGCTCCAATTTGACCTTGGCTCATTCCTGTGCCAATTCCAGTCAATCCTAGAGCGATTCCAGCTGCAATATTTTTGTACGCAGCCACAGTAGATTCATTGTCTGCTTCTGCTTGTACGCTACCGGCGATCATTACTAATGATGAAAGTACCATTAGTGCACTCATTCCTCTTATTTTTCTTCTGTTATTCATTTTATTTCCTCCTTTTTTTCTAAGCTAATTGCTTGGAATGTGATATCACTCAACCTCCACGAAGTTTGAGCGGAAACCGAAAGGCTCGAACGCCTCTCCGCTTGAATCATAATATTGCCTCATCCATTCTACGAAATGAAGTCTNGCTGCATGAATATTTGGACTGAAAATACCTAATGCCCATGCAAACGCNTGTACGGATAACCATCCGATAAAGAATACAGGCACTAAGTATAGTTCNGCTTCCATCATTGGNTCCCATAACTTATTTCCTGTTTCTGCGATTTTTACTCCCACTATTCCTACAGCGAAAAGACGGACGTATGAAATAACAGATGGCATCATACCCATTGCTTCAATGGGNGCAAGGATAAGAGACACCGCNATTGGAATACCATGATATTTGTAAAGTGTCCAAATTAGCATAACAACAGAAGATAGNGCAACAANAGCGCCTGGTANTATCAAATGTTCAACNTCAAGACCATATTTGCTATGACCCAAGTACCCATATGAAAAGAAGAATCCTCCAATTAGAAGTAAAATCCAAACTCCATGTTCGAAAAATGCAGCAACTAGACCTACGTGGCCGTGATCTGTACCATAAAACATAACATCTCTGAAACCAATTAGTTTACCAATAATAATGTGNAAGAATCCTACATAGATNGTCAATATTATNANGTCCGTGAGATGAGATCCTACTCTGTGGAATGGNAAAGACAAAGTAATACCATAACCTAATTCTGCCACAGGGCCATATCCGTGATCAAGATCGAATGGATAGAGGTTAGCGAGGAAAGCAACTGGAGACAGATTCTCACTGTACATGTAATGACCGCTTGAGTCTTTCATATAGGTACCATCAGCATAAGTGAGTTTTTCGTAAAGGAAAATTTCCCATCCGGCAAACTCTGCATAGATGTAACCAAAAATGAGAGTCCCTAATCCTATGTAAATCAAAAACTTNCCACCAAGTTCAATCATTTCATTGGAGTTTGCTTTGCTAAAAACATAAGCGCCAAGAGCAAGAGTTACCAAACCATAAGCCATATCTCCTAGCATCATTCCAAAGAAAATTGGATAAGTTACAAACATAAATAGAGTAGGGTCTATTCTGCCGTAAGCAGGTCTACCTACAGCATCAGTTAACAATTCCATAGGCTTACTTAATTTCCTTTCGTGATAAGAAATCGGAGGCATCTCTTGATGATGGTGATGGTGGTCATCTGAGTGCCCATGGCCTCCACCTCCTGCCTTAACTTTGAATGGAGTGACTTCGGTGTACAAACAAGCATCTTTCAATGCATTTTGTACCTCTTCAGAACGAGAAAGTTCTATCCAACCGTCTATGAAAAATGCATGGTTTGAAACGGCTATTTTCACAGGAGCTGTGAGNATGTCNTGATCTCTTTCAAGAACTTCGAGACCANAAGCTAACGATGGCCCATATTTTTCTGACCATGCTTTAATTTCATCAGAAATAGTTGCTTTTTCAGATATTAAATTATCAATTTTTATTTGGATATCGGATAGAATTAAAGAGGGTTTTCCAACCATATTTTCCGGTATATTAATTGCTTGGAATCCAGATTGATTTAAGTTTGTTTGTAAGCGATTTGAAAACTCATTTCTAACAAATACCCCTACTACTTTGACNCCATTGGATGTACCGTGATAATAGATACAAGGAATCTCACCATTATCAATTTCAGACTCAATCTGCGAAAAACTTCCTGAAATCGTCCCAACAAATGAAGATAGTGANGAGTATCCAGATAAAAGATCTANGTCAACATCTAGACATGAAAGTAACTCTAGTATCTCTTTTTGTTCTTTGGCACTAGACAGAGAGTTTTCAAGAGACTCAAGTTGACTNCTCTTTTGGAGAAGTTGTTCTACTGCGTCAGTTAGACTATTATCTAATTCATCCCTCACTTTATCTGCAGAAATCATCGACTTAGGGCCNTTGAAACTAATAATTGAAGCAGCAGATCGTAATTTGTTAAGGCGCTTACCAACTACTTCGGATTCTTCTTTNGGNGTNCCTAGATTGAAACCGTCGTCAGTACCGTCATATTCGATAAAATGAACCGCATTGAGTTTGGCTAATACCTCTATTACCTCATCGACCCTATCTTTAGAGCCAGCGGCTAGAATCCTACCCATTCNCTGAGTTTTAATTTGAGACATTAGAATCACCNGCAATTATTTNCTGAAGTAGTCGATAACTAATTTAACCGCTTTATCTCGGTTTTTTTTNCCAGAATTATGTACTTTTTCTCCCGCGGCATGTCCGTCTTTGGAGACCTTTTCAGCCTCTGACCCAGCAGATTCCCTAGTCTCAGACACNAAGCTTTGGGCATTTGACTCCGAAATTGATTTTTCCTGAATAATTATTTCTGAAGATTTTTGTCTCGCTTGNGAAATAATCATTGATGCTTCNTTCTTCGCCTCTGANAGCGTCTCAGTTGCCTTTATTTCAGCATCTCTAATTGCACGAAGGACATTATCTCTAACCATAGTNGACACCAGTACAAATGTTTCGACTTAAAATTAGTTTATGATAATAACCGATGTTAGTCCTTGGACAAGTCAGCAATAATCATGATAACATCGTTTACAACCTACCAAATACTTGTATCTTTTGCGATTGTTCATGGATACCGAGACTATCGGTGAAGATGATTGGAATGAACTCCAAAAAAATCTCGAGGCTACAATACCGGTTTATGATAAAATTAATCGTTTTGCAACATTAGGTCAGGTTTCTAAATGGAGAAGAAAAGTCAGAGAAAGATTACCTGATGAAGGGATTATTTTAGAAGTGGGATGCGGACCAGGAAGTTTTGCTGAAGAATTAGAAGGTAGAGAATTAATTTGTTTAGACCCTATNCCTGAAATGCTTCGTGTGGCAGAACCCAGAGTAAATGAAATGAGAAAAAGGAATGGTTACACTGCAGCAAAATTTGTCGAAGGTAAAGCGGAACAATTGCCTTTTGAAGAGAATANATTTGATGCAGTTTGTACATTATTTTCATTCAGAGACTGGTACGACAAAAAGGCAGGATTAAGTGAGGTTTTGAGAGTATTAAAACCCGGTTCTTCAATAGTTATTGTTGATCCTGCCAAAATAAACAAAGTTCACGGGTACTTAGGTTGGTTATGGATGAGAATTTGGGTTGGTAGTTATGCAAAAATAATCTGTAAACAAGATGAGCACCCTTGGAAGTGGTTAACTAAGACTTATGTTCATTTTGGGACGACTAAAGATTATGTAAAAATGCTTGAAGAAGTTGGTTTTGAAAACTCGAGAGCGAAATTAATTTTCCCTGGNATGGCTACTATCTGGCAGGCTGAAAAGCCTCTAGATTGAAACTAGAATATTACAAACATATTCCTACAGGTGATAAATCTCCAAACCATGAACTTAGTGAATCTATTGAACATTGAATTTATTATCCAATCAGGTAATCTTAGAACAAAACTACCGAGGAAGAAGGCTCTTTTTGAATTTCTCATAACCTTACCCATCTGTTTATTCCAACGCTTTTCATATTCAGACAGAGGAGTACCATTTTTCAAATGCTCAGAAATTACCTGTCCTGCAATCCGTCCACCAATCATGGCAATAGTAATTCCTGCCCCATTGGAAGGTAGGACCATTCCCGCCGAATCCCCNACTAACACATAATTACCTTTGACGAAGGTTTTGATTGAACCCGACATTGGAAGTGACCCCGCTCCTGAAAATGTTATATCTCCCTCATAGCGACTGATGAAATCATTTGACAAATCATTTAGATTTTTATTCTTAGAAAACTTATTCTGAATGCCNACACCGATATTTGCACCTNTATTTTTNGGGAACATCCANGCATAGCCACCNGGAGCCATTGAACCAAAATGTAATTCAACGGCATCTCCAAAATCTCCATNCATTAGAACAAATTTAACAGGGATTTTAAGACTAGATTCATTCCAGAAAGTCCTTCTTAATGGGTCGTTGTGACCCCCTGCACCGACAATTANCTTAGCATTTAATTCCCTGCCACTCCTTAGTTTAACAGTATTCCCATCAATAGAATCTACACGAGAATTAACAAGATATTCAGCACCTCTTGATTTCGCTAAATCAACTAAGGCTTCATCATGAGCTACTCGATTTAACATATATCCTTCAAACTGAAACNNTAGAGGTTTTCCAGAAGGAGGAACTAGATGCATTTCAGATGTTTTTCGGGAAATTGCATGTTCAGGCGTNCTCAGTAAATCGTCAATATTGGGTACTTTGGGGCATAGACGCCGCATTTCTTCATTAGTCGGAACTAGTTCACCACATTGTAGAGGAGTACCGATCGGGTCGCGACCGTCTACAACAAGAACATCTGCTCCGCCTTCTGCCAGGTACCTAGCAGTGGTTGAACCGGCAGGACCACCCCCAATCACGATTACGTCCCAACTTGTTTTCTCACTCATTTGTTCACCCTTGAGTGCCTCATAATAACTATTTTTTNCTAGAACGAGACCTTTTTGCTACTTCTGCCATTAGTTTACTTGCATCACTATCTGGCAATGATTCTAAGTATCTAAGTGCTCTATTTACATGATTTTCTATTAATTGCTCAGAGTATTCGAAAGAACCGGCTAAGGAAAGTAAAGATACTAACTCATTCCATCTATCGTCAGAAAAATTTTGTAGAATATCGGCTAATTGCTCTCTTTCAACACCGTGTAACATCGTTAAAGCATGAATCAATGGAAGAGTCATTTTACCTTCATGAACATCGCTACCACGAGGTTTTCCCATTTTTTCATCACCTGTCAAATCAAGTAGATCATCTACTAGTTGAAATGCTCTACCGACTTCCCACCCAAATTCTTCTAGAGAGTTAATCACTTCATCGGAGGCACCCGCGATAATGGCCGCACAAGAACAGGC
>NYXJ01000036.1 GCA_002685315.1 Methanobacteriota archaeon | reverse complement strand
GTACCGGCGTCGCCAGTTTACTTGTGCTGCTGATGTTGTCAGCACCACTAACTGGGTGTTTTGCTGATTCAGAAAATATGCCAGGAGAAGGTGATTTAGAAGTTGGAATAGCATCTATGGAAGGAGGAGTTTTCCAAAATATGGAATTATCTGCTACTAGTTCTATGTCTGTTTTTATTCCTTACTTAATCATCGAAGATGGAAATAATTATGTTCAGAACTCTACAATTGTTGATTTGGAAAAGGGAGATTCTGTCACATTGTCAATATTAGCACCTCCAAGAACTGAAAATATGGTTGTCATAATCGGGGAATTAGGACGAGACTTTTGGCCGATTCGGGACCAAGGAGAATCTTGGATGAGTTGGATAAGTAGAGGAGGAAATATAGATAATTCGAATAATGGAATTGAAAGAGTTCCGGCTTCTGGAAATAGTACATTCGACACTGTAAACCATAGTTCTGAAACTGGTGGTTCAGTAATTGTAAAAATCATACCAATTAATCGGGCAATGTCTCTATCCAAAGATGAAGGTGGAGTTCATTCTACTGGAATCGTTGATGGAAGAAGTGTATACGAACGATTATTTGAAATGAGTGACCCCACTGATTCTTTTGATATTGTAGATGGAAAAGAAGGTTATTACGATAGGTGGGCAGGTCAGGGAAATCCTGCTTACGAAGATGCTGCTCAATACCTAATTAGTGAAATGACAGGTTTTGGTTTAGAAGTAATTGGCCATAGGTATGAATTTACAGACATTACAGGTTCTCAGAACCCTGAAGCATACAATATTTGTGCATACAAATGGGGAACAGAAGTTCAAAATGAATGGTTAGTTTTTGGAGCACATTTTGATGTTGCACCGCCTGTCAACGGAGTACTTCTTGACCCTCATATCATTGGTGAAAGAACATATGGAACTAGAGTTGGAGCCTATGACAATACAGCTGGAACTTCAATGGTAATGGAGACTGCAAAAGCACTGGCTAACTTTGAAAGTAGACGAACAATGGTTTTCTGTCTTTGGTCTGGTGAAGAAGGCGGTAAGAGAGGTTCAGATTATTGGACAGAGTACTACGTAGGTGAGGACAATCCTGATGTTACCATTACTAATTACATCAATCTGGATATGGCTGGCGTAAATTGGCCTGGAGGAGGAGGAGCTCCTCATGGTGATCCTGACCCAGCGATTGATGAAGATGGTTATCCGAAAGATGCCGAAGTATGGCCTATGAGAGTCTATATTGGCCCTGGACCTAATCACGACCGATTAGATCAACCTGGAATGGTTGGACTTTCTAACTGGATTGGGTCCGATGCTTTGGGTTTGGAAGAACAAATGGGAACGCTGGTAGGAACTAATTATTCAGCAGATATATGGAAAACTAGTGTTTGGTTAGATATGGATCGGCCAGAAATTATTGTTTATGAAGACACTACTGCAAGAAGTGATCATGCTAGCTTTCAAGATAATTTAGACGTTGTAACTATTGGTTTTGGAGGATTAGTAGATGGTTATTGGTGTTATCACCAGGTCTGTGATACATTAGATGAAATGGAAGCATGGATGGATACCACTGGGAAAGATTATGGTGAAGAAAATACAGGTGTGGCTAATGTAGTTAACAGCCTGGATATGATTACTTGGTGGGCCCTAATGACTTTTTTCCATTGTGATGAGAAGCCTATTACGAATGCCCTAATCTAAATATTCTAATGAGGATAAAACATGTCTTCTGGAAAATACGGTAACATCAGTGGTGCGAAAGATTTGTCTGACTGGGGTAGACCGGTTGCTCGTTTTTTTGCAAATATTCTAAAGGATACTAGAATTAGTGTATTGATGGTTACTAATTTTCATTTATTATTGTCAACTTTCTGTGCTTGGTTGATCTTACAAGAATATATCGTCGAAAGTTGTGTTCTACTTGTCATAAAAGGTGTTGTAGATGCCGTAGACGGGGAATTGGCAAGGATTAGAGAAAGACCGTCACATGTAGGAAGATATTGGGATACAATCGCAGATACGATTGGATTGATTATAGTAACATATGCATTTGGCCAATATCTTGGATGGAGTGGAGTATACATTACAGGAATTGTGGTTGCCGTATTGTTTCAATACTCTCTTTTCAATCATTTCTCTGTTAGAGCAAGGGGGCTCGGTTTAGGTGATGACACAAGTCGTATCGACGAAAAAATCTGTCCTGTGGCAAAACCTTGGGAAAAACAGATTCATGTTAATTTTCTGCATAAAATATACTTGGTTGGTTTTTCTTGGCAGGACCAAATAATAGATCGGATAACTGGCAAAGGAAGTAAAAATTTATCCTTTGAATTAACAATATCTTCAATGTTAGGTTATGGCTTCCAATCAATTATTATTCTAATTTTAGGATTAACGATGAATATAGATTTATTGGATGATTTGGTATTATATGTGAATAGTATAGTTATGATCATCGTCATATTAAGAAGTTGTTTTTGACTGATGACGGCTCAAACTTAAAATGTTAAACGTGGAATGGTTTATTGTACCGTAACAACTCTTGTGCTAACATTGCAACAGTTTTCTATTCATCTGTTACGGTACATAATAGTATTCTGGGCATATTCATTAAACCACTTAAAAATGTTATTTTGGGAAAAAAATTAGTAAAATTTTATAATATAAAAAATTAAGCAAAGGGTATGTCAGATGACAGTGAAAAAAGTTTAACGCCGTACATGTTGGTTGGTGGACCATTACTTCTACTAGGGGCATTCTTCAATTGGCCTGCCTCCGATTATATAGGAGAAAGAGGGGTACAATCGCTTGTTGATGAAGCAGATACTCTGATGCCTTTGATGATCATGGCCTCACTTGGAACAATAATTATGTTCGGAGGATTATATCTTCTAAACTCTGAAATGATAGAAAACGCAAAAGGAATGAATAAACAATTACTAACTGTAGGTAGTATTCTTATCGTTGCTTCATTGGTTGGTTTCATAATAGGAATGGGTAGCAATGTAAATGTCATTAGTGCCGAAATGACTGATGTTGACGAAATTAATGATGAACAAACATGGGCTTCAGAACTTGACCGAACAACCTCGCAAGAAAATTTCTTTGATACAGGTGCTACGGCTTGGGCGCTTTCTCCAGTAACTTGGGGATTAGCGATGATTATAATCGGACTGGTTGCATTTACAACTCAACGTCCTGAAGCAGCCATGGATTGGTTTCTACCTGCTTGGATGCCTTTAGGGACTGCCTTCCTCGCAGCGCCAATTCTGAATGATCCTAGTTATTTTGATATGATATTCCCCGTAACTATATTGGCTCATATCCTATTGGGTGCACTAATGATGGGTGGAAAAATTGCGTTGCCTAAGTGCCCCTAATACGTCACTAAACCCCATTTACCCCATTAGGCCATTTAGTTCAGTTAGTGTGAACCATACCATACTACCACAGACTATTGCCCAAAAGTAAAACATAGTATGTGACCATGTTTTGATTTTTTTGCCATCGAGAGGGCCCCATGGAATCATGTTGAATGTCCCAAGGATTGCATTCCCCCACATCCACGGGACAATAATTATCTCTACGATACTATGTTGGGTAAGTCCTAAAAGAATAATTATTAGACCAAACAACCAAAGTACTACATTAGTTACTGGACCTGCTAAAGCGATTTTTCCAAATTGAGATTTTGTTGTATTACCTGCGACCATTACTGCCCCAGGTGCCATGAATACTATACCGAATGCAGCAGCTAATATTATTCCAAATCTAAGACCTCCTGAATCCGCTCTAAATTCTGCCCAGCATCCATAATTTCTTGCAGCAAATTTATGCGCTAGTTCATGTAAAACAAATGCAGGAGATATGGCAATGAAATATATTATTCCGCCAACAAGAAATGTTGAGGGGGCAGAAAGCGCTCCAAAAATTCCTCCAGTTGACATGAAAGCTAAAGCTATCGTAAATGCAATCGTCGCTCTAGTTAAGTGCTCTATTTCAGTTTTAGAAAAATGCCATATTGACCCTTTATGTACAGGAATTCTGTGATTTTCTGGGGGGGAATTAAATGCTCTAAAAAACGGTTGTCCAGCACTTCCAGTGACCACTCTTATGTGTGGTTTACGCCAATTTCCATCATCTCTAGCACGCGTATGAGTCTTTGAATTGTTATTTATTTTTTCAAATGGATCTTCATCTAACCAATTAGCACGAGGGTCACGTTTTCCCGACATTGTAATACCTCCATAGATTCATCTTGTTTGAATGCTCGTAATTTCAATCTTCATCCAAGAGTTCGTTCACATCTTCAAGTAATTCTTCCCAATAAGATTCGCTAGCTTCTGGATTTTTATCACTAATTTTCAATAATAGTTCTTCTATCTCTTCAGAATTAAGTACATGAGTACGTTTTTTCCGATTACTAGCTACATCACGGATCAAAGATCTTTGAGGTTTATTTCTTTGTGCCTCAAATCTCTCTTGGACTTCTTCAGCAGTTTTGGGTTGCGACTTTCCCTGATGCTTATCTATCAATGATTTGTAGTACATCATAGTTTCTGAATGTACTGTATTTTCGATGAAATCTGCAGGATTGGCGAGCATAGTTACAAATTCTCTTGACAATCTATCTGCTTTAGATAACGTAACTCCTGAAGATATTTTGTCACGTACTTTTACGTGCGATGAGATACAGTCTCTACACCTCTGAGACCCGGCAATATCCGGCGCATCACAAGACAAACAGCAAACGGAAAATCCCATCTGCTCCATTGCTCGCCTTGGTAAAGACATGCTATGAAGGAAACATACTCCGGCAATGAATCCTACTAATGATTGAGTGCTTTTTACTGGAAACAGTATTTCATAAATGAAATATTACAGAAAAAAGGTATGAGACCGGTTACAACGGACTTGGGCGTCGCGGCTTGTTTAGTTGAAAAAAATAAAATTCTCTTGGTAAAAGAGGGTAAAGGTCCTCAAAATGGCCTCTGGGGTTTACCTAAGGGTTCAGTTGATGAAGGGGAATTACCACAATTAGCAGTAAAGCGTGAATTAAGAGAAGAATGTGGAATTGATGTCAAAATTCTGGGTTTAGTTGGCCTTAGAGAATGTCTGATTAAAGAAACCCCCGCTATTTTTATGGCTTATCTTGTCAATTCAATAAATCCGATTATTGAGATTGATAATGATGAAATTATAGATTACGGTTGGTTCGAAGTAGAAGATTTTCAAACTCTTTCTTGGATTAGTGAAGCTATGAAAGAACTTGCAAAAAAAGCAATAACTAATTATGACGGAGAAATGATTGATTACACAGAGAAAAGAGGAAGGAATTATTTCTTATATCTCTAACTAATTATTAGCTGCATCAAGATTTTGCGGAGTGATTAGAACTGTCCCCGAATCACTAGTAATGTGTGGAATTGATAACTGCGAAATTGAGGGGAGTATGTGGACAGTGCAACTTGGTCCGCATGCAGGCGCGAGATAATCTTCACCAGATTCAGTAAATACAATATTAATTCCATGGCCTGCTGGAAGTATTGCATCAATTGCTTGAAATTCCATCATCATTGTTACTTGTTCCGAAGGTAACACAGTTTGTGGCTCGTAACCTCCTGCATGATATCTGATGTCCATAGTTGCATGACCTAATCTAATTCCAGTTTCAGAATCTCTTAGCTCTGCAAATATCTGTCCACCATCCATTGTTGCTACCGCTTCTAAATGTAGCCTAATTAGTCCTGAAATTAGGAGATCATCGGTCTCGGAAAGCGCAGAACATGTTGTTGTCACCGTCTGGCCGCCTCCAATTACTGGAAGGCCGCCTCCTGTAAATGCCCCTGAACTAGAGCATTGTGATAATGGTAAACTATACCATTCTATATCTTCGGGTGGCCATGTTTCTTCAATTCGCCATTGACCATCATTTCGTTGAACTTGGGCAGTAAGATCAGGCTGTGGACCGGCCCCTTTCAGATAATATTCATACCATTCAAACAAGTCTTGGGCCCAGTCCCAACGAGTCATGTTGTGAATTGCCTCTCCTCCATATCCACTATCTTGGGCATTATGCTTTGTCCATTGATCTGGATAATTATGTTCCCACTGTCCCATTATTCCTCTAATTTCAAATCCTGCATCGATATAATCTTGGTACCAATTCACCCCAATTGGCCCTCCAAATACTTGATGTGGGTCTACATTCCAGTCTTGTAATCCTTGTACCCAATAGACGCTTCCATTCCAATTTTCAAATGCTTTGTCGATATGGCTTCTTTCGTCATAATAATTTGACATATATGGATCTAGTTCTCCGGCCCCGTAGGTAACGGGTCCTGCGAATAGTCCCTCTACAATATCAGGACATACATTATCTAAATCGTCTTCATTATAATCAACAGTACTAGAAAAATAATTCATGTGCATGACTTGGCTTCTGGCTTCTGCACTACCATTTTTGTACAATAATGGATGTAAAGCTGTTGTACCAGATATTGGGACAATGGTCTTGAGGTATTCGCTGCCTAAGGCTGCAGCTTCCCATTGCGTTGCTCCTTCGTAGGATTTACCATAAAGTCCGACGTGTCCGTTAGACCAGTTCTGAGAACCAAGCCATTCTACAGCATTATGAATGCCTAAACCTTCTCCTGCACCACGATAGTCAAAGCATCCACTGGACTGTTCAGTGCCAAATACTGCTACCTGTGCGAAAGCATATCCATGAGGAACAAAGTTCTCGAAAATAAACTCGCCACGGCCAGCGCTAACAATGTTTGTTGGGGTCGATTCGTCTCCCTGAGTCCCGTATGAAAAATAAGGACTAATGACTGCGATTACAGGAACTTGGGCGCCCTCTAAAGTATTGCTTGGGAGCCAATACGAAAGATGCACTTCTGATATATCCGGACCTGTTTCCCAAATCTCAGAAGTATCTACTTCGATGAAGGCTTCTTGGACATCAAGAGAATAATGCGGTCCTTGTTCCAAGGTATAAGAGAATGTATGATTATCTTGCCAGGTGAGAGTATGCCTATCATAAATGGAAGGGTATTCGCCTTCTTTTGGCATCTCATCGGATGTTGATGTATCTGAAAATATACAACCAGACATGCTGACTAATACAAAAATCAATGCGATGGAGAGTGCATGAAGACGATTAGCCATGGTTATCGGGAGCGGTTTTAATATTGTAACCTATGTTTTGAAAAGTATCTATTTATGCGTAATGTTATGAGTGAGAATATTGGACATGAAAAAAGATGGCTTATACTCGGAATTATGAGTCTAAGCCTAGTTATCGTGATGCTAAATAATGTTACTTTGAATGTAGCTTTGCCTGAAATGTCTAAAGATTTGCAGGCCGATAATAGTGATTTGCAATGGATTGTTGATTCTTATGCTCTAATTTTTGGAGGTATGCTATTAGTTATGGGCGCATTAGGAGATTGTTTCGGAAGAAAAAGAGCTTTGCAATTGGGATTAATCCTACTAGGGACTGCTTCTGCGGCTGCTGCATTTTATGCTGATTCATCCAATGATGTAATTATGGCTAGAGCAGCTATGGGATTTGGAGCAGCCTTAGTTATGCCCGCTACTCTATCTATTGTGATTGTAGTTTTTCCAAGAGAGGAGCGAGGAAAGGCAATTGGAATATGGACGATGATGGCTGGCATTGGGGCTCCAATCGGATTACTAGTTGGAGGTTGGGCTGTAGAGAATTATGATTGGCAAATGGTATTCCTGATTAATGTCCCAATAATCTTGCTGGCTCTAATATTAGGGCTAGTTTTTGTTCCGAACTCAAAAGACAGTAAAAAAACTCCATTAGATCCTATGGGTGCATTTTTGTCAGTAGCTGCCCTTGGAACTGTTTTGTATGCAATAATCGAAGCTCCTACACTGGGTTGGACTAGTCTTGAAATTCTAACTATTAGCGCATTAGCAATTATAATGACTTATTTATTTGTAAATTGGGAAAGGAAAGTCGAGTACCCGATGTTGCCAATTGGATTTTTTAAATTCAAAGGTTTCTCTTTAGGGTTAATTGCAATAATGTTGGCTTCATTCGTAATGTTCTCTTTCATGTTTACACAAATGTTGCATTTCCAACTAGTAAGAGGTCATACCGCTCTTGAAGCTGCAGTTAGATTCCTTCCACTGCCATTAGGATTAATGCCTGCTGCTGCAAATAGTGATAGGTTATCTGCTAAATTTGGAAGTAACAATGTTATCTCTGTGGGGTTGGGATTGATGACAATTGCAATGGCTATATTCACTACTGTTGAAATTGATTCTGAATATATACGATTAGCGTGTATTTTCTTATTACTCGGATTTGGAATGGGATTAACTTTAGCTCCTGCCACAACGGTAGTAATGGATTCTGTACCATCAGATAAAGCAGGGGTAGGCAGCGCCACAAATGATGCAAGTAGAGAGGTTGGTGGAGCCCTAGGGATAGCCATTGGTGGTAGTGTTTTGAACGAATACTATCAAAGAAATATGATTATCCCCGATGGATTAGAATTGGGGACTGTTCCACTAGAGTCGTTTCCTGCTGCAATGCAAATCGGTGCGGAGATGTTAGAGGATGGTAATATGTTAGGTGCTGCTTTGATTGAAAATGCACAAATCGCATTTATGGAGGGAATGATCGCTTCAGCGACAGTAATGGGAATAATTGCTATGTTGAATGCTATTTTGGTTAAATTATACATGCCCAGGAAAATAATCAACATGTCCATAGAAGAAGAATGATTACCCTAAACGTCTTTTCAATTCGGAAATCAATTGTCTAGGTATTGGGCTTTCGACTTTCATTAATTTACCATTGGGATGCATAAAGCTGAGAGAGGTTGCATGTAAACAGAGTCTGTTAATACTAGCTTTACCAAATCCATGCCTCGTATCTCCTATTACCGGACAGCCCAGATTTGCCATATGAAGACGAATCTGTGCACGGCGACCAGTGTCTATCTTGATTCGGATTAAGCTATGCTCAGGTCCTGTGTCTTCTAACCACCAGTTAGTAATTGCTGATTTACCAGCGCGACGTCCTTCGGGAACAAGCCTCATCCTCTTGTCTTTCATTTCCTGAATACGACCGGTCTCAACACCTGAATTAGTAGGTGGTTTGCGATGAACTACAGCATGATATATTCGTTCAATTGACCGGTCTTTGAATTGTTCTTGTAACATATCACGGATTTCTGTTGAACGTGCGAAAATTAAGCACCCTGATGTTTCTCTGTCCAATCTATGAACGAGATGAGCTCTGGTATTTCCATTTTCCCACGCCCAAGCAAAAACTCGGGAAAACATAGTGTCTGCCTCTCCTCGGTCGGTAGCTACTGAAAGAAGACCTGCTGGTTTATTGACTACTATCACTGATTTGTCTGAATACACCACTTCTGGTTCAGGAATTGTAGTTTTATATTTGCCAGTGGTTTCATCACCATCTGATTTTGAAAGTACTGTAATCGTGGTACCAGGAGAAATTTTT
>NYXJ01000035.1 GCA_002685315.1 Methanobacteriota archaeon | reverse complement strand
ACAATGAGCATCTTTTACAAATAAAACATCTCTGTTATCTAGATGATTTTGTACTTTTGAAAGTAAGTTATCGAATACTTCTGGAGATGTTGATTTGTTAACCTCACCCCACCAGACATCATCTGCTAATCCTGATTCTTTGACAATAAATCTATCATTAGGTGAGCGGCCTGTTCTCTCGCCAGTGGTTGCCAAAAGGACTCCATGAGACGTCTTAGTTGCCTCACCTCTATCGACTGCAATATTATGAAGTTCTTCCCAACCAAGATTCCAATGTACTGCACCCTTGGGGTCTAGTCCATGACTTGCTAAAGAGGTGGCAAATTTAGATGTGCCTGTGCCTTTCGACGTCGTCTCCATGGGCACTGACAATATCAATCACTTTTCAATCATTACGTAGAGATATAATGGATATATCTCTGAGAGTTAATGAAAAAGGGGATGAGATTATGTCACCAATACCTTTCAGACATACTGTGAGTACCGAAGATTCGAATGATAAGCTTATTCGAGAACGTGCGTTCAAGATTAGTGACTCTGTAGAATTGGCAGACATAATAATTCCTGATGAAACACCGGAAATAGACCGTGAAAAAGGAACACAGGAAATTGATGAAGCATTGGGAGATATTTTTGATCCATTCACGCCGTTAGATGAAAAATCCCCAGGAAGCATTAGAAGAGATGGGACGGTAGTCAATAAGCCTGAAGCGGATTTAACAACTAACTTAGCTCGAGATGGAGAAAGGAAAGTCAATTGGGCACTAATGGCATCTATGATTCTATTATTTTCTGGTGTGAGTATAGTAGCAGGAATTGCTCTAGAACCATTATTTGCNACGATATTTTTGTTATTCTTAGCAACAATAGGATTTATTTTTGGAGAAACTTGGATACCGAAAAAGAACCTTCATTTGTTGGGAATAACTTGGGTTATAATATCAATGAAAGTATTGTATGGATTAGCAATAGAATTACAGAGATGGGANATAATATCTGTGGAAGTTCTTGGGGGACTTCTATTAGCTCTTGTAGGATTTAATGTATATCTTTCTTACAGACACAATCATGATGCAATTGCTGCACAATCTACACTTATTTTGTTAGCGATAGGATCTGCAACAGGATATAGTTTTGGAGAAATTGGAATTGCATTAATGATACTAATCGCAACAATTCTAGTTCATAGTTTAGCTTTACACAGGAAATCAGGGAATTTAGCGGCTCTTGGTATAGCATCTACTAATCTGTGGATTGGTATGCATGCTCTTACTGAAGGATTCAGTGTAGGATCTCTAAGAATCTTACAATTTGATGAACCACTACTATTATTTGTACTAATTATTGTTATATCAGGTATTAATGCTAGTATGGCTGCAAGATTTGCTAAAGACGATAACTGGTTCTCAAAGGCATTCAAGGCTTTAGGATTGGGTGAACCAGGATTATGGGGTGTTTCGGTATCACTAGGAATGATTGGGGCATTGATGGCTGTAGGCGCTAATCGACAAGATGTAGGATATGCATTAGGATTAATTGCAATTCTGGCTTCATCCTTCGGAGGGTCTTATCTAGTAGTGAGGGGAATAAAACCGCGGAGAGTTTCTACGCCATTGTTAGTTTCAGGAACATTAATGACAATATTCTTGATAATTAATGAAACAGAAAATTTGCTAACACTTGATTCTTATGAAATATTTGCAATAATAGGAATGTTCGTAACCGGATTTGTAATGATTAGAGACCAAAATTCTGTAACAGATAGAGTATTGTGGACTGGTTCTATTGGAGTACTATTATTACTGGTAGTAATGATTCCTGCAGACCAATCTTCTGGGAGTAGTCTATGCCTTTCCAATTGTATTGATGGAGATGGAGGGACTTTGCTATTAAGTACNTTATCTTTAGTCCATATTGGAACAGGATANCTNGCNATTAAGAGAAGCTCTCCCTCNTTNGGCGGAGTTACAGTAATTCTCCCATGGACCTGGATAATGATAGAAGAAATTCTNGAAGAAGCNATNAGAACATTGATTGTNGCAAATGGCAATACTGANCCTGGTTCAATTATTCATCTAGAGCCTGTTCCGCTTTTAGGTTATTTTTCGATTTCNTCTTTGTTGATGGTAATCNTAAATTATAGATTNGGCNATAATGGAGTAAATATAGCCTCAAAATTTCTAGGTGTAACCGAAATATCTGCAGCAATTAGAGACTCAGGATTATTACAATTATGGAGTATCGGGTTATGGCTACCAATAATTACAATAACTTTCATGGCGAATTTTGGAGGTTTTACTGCAGTCACCATACTAATAATTCTAGGAACTATTACGGTGTTACACTTGGTTTCTGAATTAAAAAAACAGAGAATTGGAAATTCTACTGTGATGTTAACAACTCTTGCAATAGGTTACCTGATAGTTCAATGGCAATTTGGACTAGAAGAGATTCTGATGATAATATATTGCTTAGCAGCAGCATTCTTATTCTACAATAATGAAGGGAATAAAGACGGTATATATTCAGTAGGAATGACCCTAATGGGGCTACCAATGTTATTAAGTCTAATTTCTAGGAGTCACACTGAACTAATTGATACGGATATTCTTCCTCAATTTGGTATTGAAAAAGTATCATTAATATGTACAACAATCATAATTTTTAGTTATCTTATCAAAATAAACAAAATTGAAAAATTACTTAATCCTTCATTAGCCTCTCTGTGGTTATTAACNATCAATATTTCTCTAGTTTACACAAAAGGGGGATTTTCGGATTTAATGATAGCATTGGCGTTATTTGCAGTTAGTGCAATCTGGATGGTAGGTAACGGAGAAGTAAGAAGAGAAATAAAGAGTATCGCAAAAAGGGATGATTTGAAAGTACTAGCTCAAAGGAAGTCAGAAGTTGCAAATTTGTCTACAGGAAATATTCAAAGCATTGATTCGCAACTTTTGGAAATGAAAAATAAAAGGAAAAAAAGTAGAGAAATGGGAGATACCGATGATTTGGAAGAGTTATACCTCACAGATGCCACACACAAACCTGTGATTATTTTATTAATTCTAGGGCTAGTGATTATCAGTTCATCGATTATTACCTTTATTGGAGGAGTGAATCAATTATTACTCCTTGTGAGTGGAATCTTTATTTCTATCTTGATATTAATTACCCGACAACGGACTAAAAATTTAGAATTAGAACTACCTCATTTTCTGGGAATTGAAATGCCTATTGCTATAGCAATAAGTGGAGTGATATTAATTCAAGTTTCAGGCCATTTATCCCCAGGAATGAGTAATTTGGAATTATTTGACATGGCAATAATGGCATTACTGGTATTTTTACTATGTATCATTTCTCTAATGAATCAAAAGAACTTAATGGAAAGGATAGCTATTGCGGTTGACTGGTTTATCATTCCAATATTCATAGGGAGGCTAATTGGAGCTATACTTTACGAATCACTACCTGCGCCTCTGAGTGTAAATCCTACTAAGGGTGACTTTGTTGAATGGATATTGCCTTGGTCAATACTTGAAACCCTTCTTATTCTTTCAGTTATCTTACTATCTTGGCTGGAAGTAAAAAGACAAAAAAATGATAGAGAGGCAACCAAGAATAATTCGATTAGAGCGATCGCAATAGTATTCATATCGACTGGGCCAGCAGGATTGTTAGCGATTACATTAACACTATTTCATACAATTAAGAATGAGCAAGTTTCAGAATTAGGATTCATAGTCCCTGCAATCATTTTCCCAATAATTTCAATATCAAATATGATACCTAGTATTGATGGATTGGGAGATAACATAACACTAATTATTGGGCTATTATCATTATTATTATGTGCTTTGACAGTACCGATGAAAAAAGAAATATGGACAATGGTATTGGCAATAGATGCACATTTGATGCTATACACTGGAATATTATGGACAGGGATTTTCACAACTATTTATCTTCCAATAATCTTGATTAGTATGTCTACTGTCGTTTGGGTAGTAGGAATTTTACAATTAAGAAGAGTCTTGCGAATATGGGGTTTATTCGATCTTTTAATTGCAATAATTGCATCTTTATTAATTCTAGGAAGTACAATGCTAAATCCTTCAATATTACTGATTTCATTAATTGTTTTAGCCGCAGAATTAGGTTTCGTTACTTGGTTGAGTCTCTCTAACGAAGAAGAATTAATTAAAGATTAGACAAAATACTAAAAAACGGCTTACTGCGGCTCTTTTATTACCTAATTGTTTCTATTTTGTTACTAACATGATATGCTAAACTTGATGATGGGCTGGCTTGACAAAGTACTGTGACGAGGTCGTGGATAGCCGATACATCGGAGGAAATTGAACATCCTCCAATACCCATTGGGTTGAATGAAATGACTGTCCCAAGAACAATGATGATTCTATCATTTGTCATGATAATAATGCTAATTACTTCCTCGTTATTACTTGTTCTTGCGGCTTTAGACTTTCAAGAAGAATTAGAAGATTTATTTCCAAAAGGTACAGTTTCTGAATCAGATGTTCAGGAAGATGGGAGATGGAGTTGGGAAATTGATCTTTTATTCGATACTTGTGACTCAAGACTTGACGATTGGGACTGGCCAGATTCACTATCTGAACAAGATGATGTATTCCTATATCCTGGTGAATTAAGATGTGATTGGGAACACCAAGGAATTGGAGACGGAGCCAGTGTTGTAATCTACAATAGAGGAAATACTACGATTGATTTAATCTTAGAAATCATCGGCGGAAGTGTGGAATTTAAAGGTGAAGGAAGTTCTAATCTTCTAGTTAATGGATTGGAAGGGGGAGACTCTCGAATAATTGAAATCTCGTTGACAGAAGAAATCACAGAGAAGGATATTACTATTACAGCAACACATGTAGAATTTCAAACTTCAACAATTAATCTAGATGTGCATGTTTTCAAAGGTTCTAATGAAAGACAAGTTCATGTCACTGACGGGAACAATGTTCAAATTCACTACATTTTATGGGATGCCGATACAGGAGAACAGTTAGATGAAGGAGATTTACCCGTTACCGGAGGAGATGATTCGAGATATATCAAAGGCTTTGGTTGGGCTGTAATTGGACTAGATATTGAAGAAGATAGGGGTTTTGTTCAAGATACAGGTACCACCCATACTGTTCTTTTACCCCCACCTATTGCTTATGGAAACAATGAAGGGCATGAACTAGAAAATACTTGGCTCCGATTTGAGGTTAAAATTGATCGGATGATAATTTGAGATAGTGAATAATAAGAGGCGAAAAAAAATGAATGGAAATAATAATCATACCGCATTAATACCCTCAGAAGATATTACAAAGGAAGCCGGAAATAGAGTTAGTCCAAAGTCTGCAAGAAAAGGTGAGCCTCTCTTACATATGACTGATGATATGAGAAGGTTGTCAACGCCATGGGCAATATCTATGATTCGAGCTCAACAAATAGAATCTTTTGACTTACCTGCTGGCGTGATACTCGANGCTGCTGTAGGCTCAGGCGCGCAATTAATTGCTCTGGCCAACGAATTAAAAAGACCTGCTTTAGGAGTTGAATTAGATGGTAACATAGCAGTGTTGTGTGCTGCGAATATGCACTCTGCTTCCGATACTGAAGAAATGCAAAGAACACTGGATAGAGTCATTATCGGAGATAGTAGTGATGCTGAAGGAGCGATTACAACGTACTGGAATAGCTTGATGAAATCAGGAATAAGAGCACATCCTCCTATTGCTATGCTTCATTTGGACCCGGCTCGGCCTAGGGATGCTCAAAATCATCATGTTGATGAAATGAAACCTTCTCTGATGAGTGTTCTCAAATCATGGAATGAATATCTACAAACAGGTCCNANAGGNCCTGCTGTACTCCTTGACTTNTCACCTAGGTTAGGTGAAGAGCAGCAAGGAATGATAGAAGCNATTGTTGAAACNGTTTTTCCNGGGGCACCTAAAACTTGGGAATGGTTGAGTCAAGGNGGAGGAAGAGTTGACAGGTTATCACTTTGGATAGGTGCNATTTCATCAAAAGATGAGCGNCGTTGTATTCGGATGGGAACAAAGAATATTATAGCTAAAATTGANGGTAAGAAAAAGAANTCGAAGGTTGAAACTCTGTCCAAACCTCCACCATTTGGAGCATATATTTCNATAATTGATCCNGCNCTGATTCAAAGTGGATTACANGAAAAATGGATATCTAAGGCGGTAAAGGAAGGTACNGGTCATTCATGGTTAAGAATAGAGGGNAGAAGACCTTTGTTAATACATACAGATTCTCTAATCGATAATGATGANATAANTGGNTTTGTTGTNAGCACNGGCGAGATTGTTCAGCATAGATTNACACCTCCNGANTTNGATAATATTAANCAAATAGCTAGNGCNGCGTCTAGAAATAANATTGGNAAAATTACANTGAGATGTTCTTTGGATCCTGAAATCCAACCTACATTACAGAGACGCCTAGACAAAGCATTGCGNGATGTTGATGGGGCGAAATCGTATATGATAGATGTAGATTTAGAACGAGGATCTGGAAGCCATAAATTATATGTTATTTGTAAAGAATCCTAGATTTTNCAAAGATAANTCATTTTTTATCTATCGGGTGGGTTGAAATAGGGTTGGTAAGTCGCGAGGATGCCGTAAAGGCCACTGGAAACAGTGAACACGGGAGGACCGTACAATGAGTAATGAAAAACAAGAGATTGGAGATGACTTCTCCTATATTATCAGAATGGCTGACAGCGACATAGATGGATTGAAACCAATTGCCATTGGATTAACATCTGTAAAAGGTATTGGAGTAAGAACTTCACAGCAACTTTGTAGACTAGCAGAAATCGATGGTACGAAACTTGGAGGTCATCTTGAGGATGCCGAACAAGATAGGCTTAGAGCAACTATTGATGGGTACGCAACAAATGTTCCTTGGTGGTTAGTAAATAGGCAAAGAGACTTAGAATCGAATGAAGATGCTCATTTGGTTGCATTAGANGTTAGGATGACGAGGGATGATGACATATCACGTCTAGCAGGAATGAAGACATACCGCGGATTAAGGCACNGAAGTGGCCACAAAGTTCGTGGGCAGAGNCTNAGAAGTAATGGTAGAAGTGGTACTGCACTTGGTGTGCAGAGGAAGAAGTGAGGTGAGTTAATGGGNGATCCAAAATTCGCAAGATCAAAAACNCAAACTCCAACTCATCCTTGGAAACAAGCACGTATAGATGAAGAGCATGCTTTGAAAGAAAAATATGGCCTGAAGAAAATTGGTGGTATGAAAGANATNTGGAGAGAAAANTCTGCTTTAAGACGTCACAGAAACCAAGCAATGAAACTTATTGGAAGAGTNGANACTACTGAAGGACACTTTGCTAGAGAAAAAACNGATATGATNAATTCATTATGCCGTAAAGGNCTATTAGTTGAAGGCGCTAGTCTGGACGATGTTCTACAAATTAATGTTGAACATATGCTATCTCGAAGATTACAATCTGTNGTATACTACAGAGGATTNGCNCCATCCATGAGAGCTGCTAGAAATATGATTGTTCATGGACACATTTCAATTGGNGAACAACGTATGACTGTTCCNGGATANCATATTAAGAAGGAAGAAGAAGAGATGNTGAATTATTCTTCAAACTCTGTTTACAAAGANCCTANNCATCCATTCAGAGTTGAAATGGAAAAACTAAGATTGACTATGGTTANTGATGAAGAAANTGAAGAAGTTGGAGGNCCTAGAGCTGCTACNGAAGATTTCGTTGAGCAAATCAAGAAGGATGCNGAAGAAGCACCTAATATTGAAGAAACAATTCCTAAGGAGGAGAAATAATGGGGCATAAAGCGATTTTACATATTTTCAGCACTAGTAACAATGTTCTTATTACTGCTACCGATTTAACTGGAGCAGAAACTATTTGCAAAGTTTCGGGTGGTATGGTAACTAAGGGCGGTAGTGACTCCGGAGGACAATTTGCTTCAACACGTGCCGCGGAAAGAATTGCAGAAATGCTTGCAGAGAAAGAATTTGATCAAGTAATCGTAAAATATAGAGGAGCAGGTGGAAATCGGAACCACAATGCACCAGGGGCTACATCTGCTATTCGTGCTCTCACTAGAGCAGGCGTTCAAATAACACGTATTGAAGACGTGACTCCAATCCCTACAGATGGAACGAAAGCAAAAGGTGGCCGACGTGGCCGAAGAGTGTGAGGTGGAAAAAAATGGTTAAAGTTACAATTATTGAAGAATCAGATCATAAAATTAAAATTTTATTGGCCGATACTGACAGGGCTTTAGTAAACTCAATTAGAAGGAGTTTGGTTTCAGANACTCCAAAAATGGCTATAGAAACTGTGCGTTTTGAAATGGGAACTATAGAACAAGAAGATCAAGTTTGGGAAACAACTGGACCTCTNCCTGACGAAGTGATTGCACAAAGGCTTGCAATGATTCCTATCCCTACTCGNCATGAAGAATTTCATTTCCAACATGAGTGCCCTAACTGTGCAGAACTTGTTGAAGAAGATAGGGGTTGCCCGATGTGTACTATGATTTACACTTGCAAAGCTTTNGGNAGTAAAGAAGGAACTATGGTAACNGCAAANGATCTAAACTACCTNGGAGATTCAAGTTTNGAAATNCCAGAATTNTACAAANCAATNNCAATTACAAAANTATTNNATGGACAAATGATNGANTTNTATGCTACTGCAATAATGGGNAGAGGNAGAGANCATGCAAAATGGTCACCNGCATGNGGAGTTGCNTTCGANCCNNGNNAAANTGGAATNATTAATAATAAAACTAAAGCAAANATANTATGGGANCTNAAANTAGGAATAACAGCAAAAGATTTNNCAGATGGTANATTAGAGGATTANNNNAAAGTNGAAGAATTGAANTCACAACTNCATCATGTTGGNGANGGNACNGAAGAATCNAGANCNTTCAAAGATGCNNTNACTTTNGANANTATNCCNGGAGAATTNGTACTAAGTTTCGAAACAGATGGGTCAATGACTCCTAGAACTGCATTCAATATGGCTGTCAAGGAATTAGCTGGGAAATTCAATATTATCGAACAAGATACTAAAGCAGTACTCTAATTAAATTAACAAGTATTTATTCAGTTAGATACAGGATGCAATAGCATGACTGTGGTAATGGGGCGTGGTGAGTGCGGCTCACATGTGACTTTGATTTTCACAGTTGATGATGATAAAAAAGAAATCATGAATCAAGGTAGTTTAGGAGCAGGCCTTTGTTTGCAGCAAGGAGTCGAAACTATCGCTAGAGGAATCGAAGGCGATTTTGAAATTAATATTAAATTCATTGAAAGGATTGGAAGAAGAGATCTATATCAACGAACGTTGGAATTACTATCTGAAGAAATCAAAGGTATTAAANAATACTCATGGGATTTAGCTGTTAAATTAAAATTACCACTATCTCAAGGATTCGGAATGTCTGCCTCGGGAGCGATATCCGCGGCAATTGCATTTCAGAGAGCATTGGGTGAGCCACATGAAGAAAGTTTGAGAAGAGCATTTGCTATTGCACACAGAGTAGAAAGAGAACTTTCTACAGGACTGGGAGATGTTACAGCTTTAGCAGCAGGGGGAGTAGAACGAAGAACTTCACCTGGGGCACCGTTTAGTGGAAAATTACTCAATAGAGGACCCGGGAAATCAGAAGGTTGGACCCAGGAAATAGAAGTGATTCTAACTTGGAAAGAAAATTCTGGTAAACATACCTCATCGTACATTGATAATGAAAAATGGAAACAATCAATCAGTTCGGCAGGAAATAAACAGATGATTCAACTCGTAAATGGTAAATGGCAAATAGATCGTTGGGAAGAATTATTGGAAAGATCAGAGATTTTTGTAAATGAAAGTGGATTATTAAATGACTCTCTAAGATTAGAACTACTGAATGAAGTTGATGAGTTTATAGATAAATTAAATCTTAATCTGAAGCCTCTATTGTGCCTACTAGGTAGAAGTTTAGTTATCGTACCAAAAGAAATAGAATCACGTAACGATATAAATTCTGAGTCTTTAATTGAAAATCTAGAAAAAGCAGGGTTCAATACTATCAAGACAAAAATAGGCAAACTATTCTGAATTAGATAAATTTTCGTGAAATGTTGTTAATGGTTGTAAGTTTAGTGGGCTAGAATCTAACAAAATAGCTCCTCTTAATTTTAGTGTTTCACAAAAACCATGCCGATAAACAATAGCTCCTTGGCCGTATTCATTGACGTATCTATCAACTTGTTTCTGGGTTTTTTTCCGTGGAAATCTTAAATCTGCTCCGAAAAAGTGTTTNGCATCAATCCAAGCACAAGGAATNCCATTGATTCTAACATCATCCAAGAGTAATAAGTCAGGAGTTATTATTGCACGTCCTTCAGATTTTTTTTGCTCATCTAGTAATTCTTCTTGACGCCTGAATCTAATATTGAGTGAGTCGAAATAATCACATAAAATATCTTCAAAAACTTCGGCAGCACTTTGTGTTTCAGATTGATTTACTGAGCTTACACGGTCCGCAGACTCTGCCAGTTGAAATTGTTCTCTATCTCTCTGATTGAGTTTGCTGGGTACTTTTAGAGTTTCTTTAATCTTATTTTTTGACCACCCTCTTCCTGTTAAAATTGCCCTAAATACATTGACAGGAGGGGCGTCGAATCTGGTGGATAAAGATAAAACACTTTCTCCTGAATCATATCTTCTCTTCAATTCATTTGCTCGACTCATGAGCCTCCCATGAGAATAAACACTTTTTTCTTGATTTAGGGCACTTCTTAGAGAAAGTGATTGTTCAAGAGTGATGTCTAATTTCTCAATTTTTTTTGCGATTTGTTCTACTCTTTCTTCTGGAAGAAAGCCAAATTCACCGGGTGAGCAAACTAATGGGCTGGCTTTATTTTGAACAGATTTCGCAACAGCATTCAACTTCCAGTTAATATTAACAGTTTTTGCAGGAGGGTCCATATCTTGAGTAAAACCCATTGGTGGAGGATCTATAGTGAAACGAGATAGGGCACGCTCTACTGCCTCTTTATCGCCCTTGGGCTTTACTCCGGATGGAGTTTTTTTCCCATTGGAACGATGACGACGATTTCGGCGCTTTGGCCTCTTCTTACCTTCTTCTTGGTCACTCAATAATTAGTCCAAGTGAAAGAGGACCATGAACCCACCGTGATGAGATTTAGAAAAATAAATCCTAAACGAATGCAATACCTGGATTCAGTGGTGAAGAAACTCTTGCTTTGCCTGCAACATCATCTCCATCACCGACATCATAGGAAAATACGTTATCTACTGACAGAGAGTTTGCAATAAAATCTGCATTATTGTTAATAAATTCTGATTCGTTAAATCGCAAATTAATCAAAGATTTTTCAGCTTTCGACCAAGTGTGTATCTTACCCCTTGTTTTCTTATTTCCAGTAGTGAATGATTGCCAAGTTTGGATTACTTCTCCACGTAATTTTTCAATTCCGAATACTTCTAATGATTTTACATGATTCATTCCATTTTTCTTAAAATTGAAATTTTCATCTAAAAGAGATAAGGCTTCTATGGCAATATCATTTTTCCATGAAGGAGATGTTTGAATTATACATCTAGAAATATCTACTTTTGAATGCCTCATTGCCAAACCTTTTACATTTCTAGAACTATCAATCAAGTCTCTGAGATATTCCTCTTTGGCAATATAGATTATATCATCTTCAAGTTCACTAACACTGTTAATGATATATTCACTTACCATTTCTTGATTACCAACCTTTGACCAAAACTCTTCTGCTATGTGAGGAGTCGCAGGAGCCAACATTGGAATCCAATGACTGAAGAAAATTTCAGCAGATTTTCTATCTGAACCACCTCTCCTCTTGTACCATTGCCAATCAGATAGCATCTCAAAGTGGCTAATCATCACACCTTCTCTAAGACTAACATTTTCCATTGCAGATTCCCATCTTAAGTGATTAAGTCTCATTTTAGATAGTAACCAAGAGTCAATTTCACTAGGTTCATCTATGAAATATCTTGAGGATTCGAATGCATCAATAATTGATTGCATTTGCTTATGATTGGATATAATGGCATTATCTGACCAGTCCATTCCTGCTTCAGGATTTGCCCCATATAGTATGAATAATCGTACAGTATCTGCACCATATTCTTCTACCATCTTTCCTGGACTGACAGTATTACCAAGAGATTTACTCATCTTTGCTTGCCTATTCCCAAGAGCATTCTCACAGGTGGGGCATTTCCCACCATTTTTATCAACATGGTATTCAATATTACATTCACTACAGAATGGAGCAGGAGCATTTAACATTCCTTGACAAACTAATTGCCCAAACGGTTCCCCGATACTATTCATTCCAAGATCTCTCATCGCTTTTGTGAAAAATCTAGCATAAAGGAGATGCATGACGGCATGTTCAATACCCCCAATATACAAATCAATGCCGCCTTGCATCCAATAATCAACTATTTCTTTATCAAATGGGCTACCCAGATTCTTTGAATTTGCGTATCTGAAAAAGTACCATGAAGAATCATAAAATGTATCCATTGTGTCTGTTTCGCGCTTTGCTGATTCTCCACATTTGGGGCAATTAACATTAAGAAATTCTTCATTTGATGCTAATGGATTACCACTCTCGTCCCAACTAAATTTAATATCCAAAGGAAGTCTAACTGGTAAATCCGAACTAGATACAGGAATAACTCCACAACTATCACAATGTAACATAGGTATTGGGGTTCCCCAAAACCTTTGACGACTCAATAGCCAGTCTTTGAGTCTGTATTGTACGGTACCATATCCTGAACCTTCAGATTCAAGAGTTTCAATCACTCGAGCTTTTGCTTCATCACCAAATAATCCATCAAAACCATCACGTGAAGAATTTTTCATAAAACCAAGTGAATCGAATACAGGGTTTTGCTCAATGGCTTCATCATCAGGGTTTCTTGAAAGTACTGGTTTAATAGGAAGATTATATTTTCTAGCAAAATCATAATCTCTCTGGTCATGCCCAGGGACAGCCATGACTGCCCCGGTTCCATAGCTAGCAACTACAAAATTGCCAGCATATATCGGAACTTTATCTCCATTTAAAGGATTTACAGCAAATCTTCCGAGAGGGACGCCTTTCTTTTCCTTAAGCATATTTATTCTTTCAAACTCAGACATTTTGGCGCATTCATCACGAAGATTAAGCCAATCTTCTTCATATTCTGTACCTAAAACAAGAGATTCACAAAGGGGGTGTTCTGGTGAAAGTGTTACAAAAGTAACTCCGAATATAGTATCAGGCCTAGTAGTGAATGCACCGATAACGGAATCTTCGCCTTCCACTGAAAAATCAATATGCGCACCTTGCGAACGGCCTATCCAATTACGTTGCATAGCTTTCACATTTTCAGGGAAGTCTATATTTTCTAAATCGTCTAATAATTCATCTGCATATTCAGTCATTCGAAGAAACCACTGAGCCATATCCTTCTGAACGACCTCTAGCCCACATCTCCAACAACGATTATTCTTTACTTGTTCATTTGCAAGTACAGTGTCACAATCAACACACCAATTTA
>NYXJ01000034.1 GCA_002685315.1 Methanobacteriota archaeon | reverse complement strand
CCAAGATTTTTCACTTAGATCCCCATTAGTTGATGGGCAGGGAAATTTTGGTTCTATAGATGGAGACCCGCCAGCAGCAATGCGTTATACCGAAAGTAGACTTGATAAAATTTCAAAGCATATGCTGGAGGATATTGAGAAGAAAACTGTTGATTTTGAACCGAACTTTGATGATTCAGAAAATGAACCAACAGTTCTTCCATCTAGATTGCCAAATTTATTACTAAATGGCAGTGATGGAATAGCTGTAGGTATGGCAACAAGAATTCCTCCCCATAATTTAACTGAAGTGTCAGGAGCAATAAAACTTCATGTCAATCAAATTATAGAACAAGGAATCGAAAAATTAGAAATTCCAAATATTTCAATTGATGAGTACATGCAACATGTGAAGGGGCCTGATTTCCCTACCGGCGCAGGGATTCATGGGATAGATGGGATTTACGATATGTATACGACAGGTAAAGGAAGATTCCATGTTAGATCAAGGTGTGAAGTTTTAGATGATTCTAAAGGTAAGAGAATAATTATCCACGAGATACCTTATCAAGTAAAGAAAGCCGATATGCTCGTACATATTGCAGAACTAGTAACTAAAGGGACGGTTATAGGCATAAGAGATATTAGAGATGAATCCTCAAAAGAAGGGATTAGAGTGTTAATCGAGGTAAAAAATAATGCAGACCCACATGCTGTACTAAATCAATTATTCAAGTCCAGCCGTTTACAAGAATCCTATTCAGCAAATATGATGGGGATTTTAGATGGAAGGCCAGTTTTGTTGACACTCCCTGTTATGCTTCATACACATGTTGAACATAGAGAATCTGTGATTGAAAGAAGAGCAAAATTTGATTTAGAAAAGGCAGAATCTAGGGCTCATATATTAGAGGGGTTAGTAAAAGCACAAGATAGGATTGACGATATAATTGCAGTTGGAAAAGCAAGTGAAAGTCGCGAGCAGTTTGAACTTATTTTGAAGGGGGAAGAGAGTATAATTAAAGATATTAAAACGTTTAATTTCACCGCAGCGCAGGCGAAGGCAATTGCTGAAAGAAGATTATATCAACTTAGTAAACTTGATGTTAACAAAGTAAAGAATGAATTCGAGGAGTTGCAATTGAAAATCACTGACTTGAGAGAAATAATTGATTCAAGGTTGAGAAGGTTAAACATTTTATTGGAAGAAATGGAAGAAATGGTAGAAAAACATGGAGATGAAAGACGCTCTTTCATTGACCCAATGCCTCTTTCTATGGATAGAGAGGATCTAATTGAAGAAAGGGCAATTGCAATAACATTATCTGAAGATAATTACATTAGACATTTACCAGTAGAAAGTTTTAGAGTACAAAATAGAGGAGGTAAAGGGCTCAGAGGAGTAACAACAAAAGACGAGGATACACCTCAGCTGATAGTAACGTGTTTTAGTAAAGATAGGCTACTAATTTTTACTGATCAAGGCAGAGTTTATGGATTGAAAGCCTGGGAAACTCCTCAAGGAAGTAGACTTTCTAGAGGTGGACATATCAGAAATCTACTAGGAAGTTTAAGGGATGATGAAAATATTATTTCATTACTTCCCATATCTAAGGACCTATTAGAAGAACCGGATGGTAATCACCTTATTTTCGCCACTAAAAATGGGAGAATAAAACGTAGTAATCTTTCAGAGTATGTGAAAATAAATAAGAATGGTAAATACGCAATTAAGTTTGCTCAAGGAGACAATGATAGCCTTATTTCAGTACGCGCTTCAAAGGATACTGATCATGTGGTCCTAGTATCTGCTCAAGGATATGCTTGTAGATTTATGCCTTCTGAGANAAAAACTAGATTAGACCCAAATACTGGTGAAGAAATTACTACCCATACTGTTAGAGTNCAAGGTAGAGTTAGTCAAGGGGTNAGCGGNATGAAATTAAGTCGAGANGATAGAGTAATAGGTATGATTGTATCAGATAANTTTGAAAATAATGTATTGACAATTTCTAAGTTCGGCATGGCAAAAAGAACAAGGCTAGGATCCGGCCAAATGATCAATCAATATGACCAAAATGAACAAAAGATCGTAGACGAAAATGGGNATGAGGTGTATGAAAGAGATGGTTACAGGAAAACAAATAGAGGGACAAAAGGGGTCCGAACTATGTCTTTAAATCAAGGTGATGAAATAATTAGTGTTAGACAAATCCCTAATTTATCTGATCAATTATTCATGCTTACAAAGTCAGGTATGATGATTAGATTAGCCGCTAATCAAACTAAAGAAACTGTTGGAAAAGTAGCTAAAGGAACCAGAATCATGGAATTAAGAAATAAAGAAAAAACNGGATATAATGATGAAATAATATTCGTGGCTCGTTTGCCGAGTGAACTTATCGAAGAAAATAGTGATGAGGAATCATTGAATGAAGAAGAATGAGATAGACCGTTCNGCTTAAGCCATAATCAAAAGTCGGANGGACGTTGCGGCAGTCGCATAGCCTGGCCATTGCGCTGGATTGCTAATCCAGTGGTGTTTCACCTCGGGAGTTCGAATCTCCCCTGCCGCGCCATTAATTGATAGGAGGTTTCTTGTTTACGTCGTTCTCAGCACAGCCATGAATTACCTGACTGTAATGGCTTTAGTTCTGATATTATCAGTTACTANCCTATTATTATGGGTNTGGTCAAGAATAAGGCATCTAACCCCTTCTAACGATTTATCATGGGTAAATGAAAACAAATTTACTTCTTTTGCAGAAATAAATGGAGACGATGTAATACTAAAAAATGTCAGAGATTTTAATTGGAGAACAACAAAAGATTATGATGAGCGATGGATAGAAAAGAAGTTTAAGATATCTGAATGTACTAAGATATGGTTAGTTCTAGAATATTTTTATCCAACTAGAAGACCTGTTGCACACACTTTACTAAGTTTCGAATTTNAAAATGGAGANAGNATCTCGTGTTCAATAGAAATTAGAAGAGAGCCTGGNGAAAGATTTAGTCCATTAAAAGGGCTATTAAGAGAGTTTGAAATAATGTATGTCTGGGCTACTGAAGAAGATGTAATTGGTGTAAGGAGCAGATGCAGAAAATCTGAAACTCATCTTTTTGAAGCCGTGATTTTAGGAGAAGGAAACCAGTGTAAAATGTTAGAATCATATCTAAAAAGAACCAATGATTTACATAATAAACCTGAGTTTTATAATAGTATATTCAATAATTGCACTACAAATATTGCATCACACGTGAATGACGTATACCCAGGTAGAGTCCCTCGTGCAATTGGTGTGATACTACCTGGCTTAAGNCCTAAATTACTNAGTAGAAANAATTTAGTGAAATTAAGGGGTGGTAGCATTAAGGAAGAAATGAAAATTAATCAAATAGAAGAGANAGCAAGGTCTTGGGATGAAANAAGTGACTTTGGAGANACTATTAGAAATGTGGAGCCCTGACAAAAGTATTCAACAACTACCCAACTATCGAAGAGTGTGGAAAGGATTGAACCTATTACTCCAAAAGGAGTTTTTGAGTACAGATTACCGCCTTCTAAGAGTCATATGATTAGAGAATTAATGCTTGCATCCAAATCTATTAAGAATACTGAAATAATTTTCAATGGAACTCCGGGNGAGGATATAATTTCAATGAGTAGTTGTTTAGAATTAATGGGTGTCGAAATTATCAAAGAAGAGAGGAAATGGATAGTTAAACCTCCAAAAAATGGCTTAATTGCGCCTAAAAAAGAAATAGATTGTGGCAACTCAGGGACAGTTGCTAAGATAATGAGTGTGATAGCTGCTACTTTTGATTCTGAAATTATTGTGGATGGAGACTCTTCTCTACGTAATAGAAGTAATATTGAATTAGCTAATTTTCTCAGAGAAATGGGGTGTGAAGTTTCAGGGAATGGTTTCCCTTGTAGAATAAAAGGGCCAATGAAAATCCAGAAAAAATTAGATATTGATGTTTCAAGATCGAGTCAGCCAATTACTTCTCTGATACTATCTTCTTCAGATTTTAAAGATGAAATGAATATTAGTTTATTGGGCGAAAAGGTTAGTAGAGGGTATCTAGAATTGACAATAAATTTGGCCAGAAAGTGGGGCTTTGAGGGGAGGTTAGAAAATAACAATATCAGATTATCTAATTGGGATGTGAAGTCACCAGGCACTGTAATAATACCTAGTGAAATTAGTTTATATCCTATGGCTAAATTGTTAGAAAAGTTACATCAAGATTTACAAATTAAAGTGAAGAGAAATGACCCCGATAATCTATTGTCATCGACTCTTGAAGACTTAGAAAAAACAGANTTGCAAATATTAAATCTTGTAAATGCTAGTGATATTATTACTCCTGCTGCGGCCTTGATGGCTATTTCAAATGGAGGAGAAATAATTGGAGCCGAGCATACTAAGGGTAAAGAATCGGATAGAATAATTAAGACATGCGAATTATTAAATGCTTTTTCTATAAACTGTGAACCAAAAAAAGATGGAATTAAATTGTATGGAAAAGAACTCCCTAAGAGGCCTGAAGTGGAGATTAAAACACATATGGATCATAGATTGGCTATGACCGCCGTAATATTAGCAACCTACTGTGGAGCAGAAATTGATAATACAGAAATAATAAAAGTCACGCATCCTGAATTTATGGATTTGATAAGTTCACTGAAATAGTTTAACCGTGTCTTCCAAAGTGCTTGTCAAGATGATTTTGAGATAGTTTGAGTATTGTTGGACGCCCATGTACACATGCCCAGGGATTTGGGACTGTCCTCATATCAAGTAATAAACGCCTCATTTCAGCTAAATTAAGTTCTTGATTTGCCTTAACTGAACCACGGCAAGATTTCATGAAAGCAACTTTATCACGTAATTTCTCTACCGTATCAATTCCTCTAGATTCAGGTTGGGAAGAAATATCAATTAGTAAATCATGAATGAAATCAACTAGTCCTGAATCACCAATCAAAACGTCCGGAACAGATTCTACGAATATTTTTCCTTTAGATTCATTAAATCGAATGCCTAAATCAAGTAATCTTTCAGAATTAGAACGTGCAGCAGATAGTTCTCTTGCTCCCAAAGAAATATCTACTGGATTGATTAATTCTTGAGGAGCCCAGTTAACCATGGATGAACGCAATCTTTCATATCTAATTCTTTCATGTAAAGCATGTTGGTCAATTATGAATAATTCACCATCTCCTTCTGCTAAAATATATGAATCTGAAAATTGTGATAAAACGTTCATCTTNGGTAAATCAGGTATTATTGCTGCTTCACTTAGAGGTTCGTCAACGGGAGAGACTGATTTACCAGTTAAGGAAAAACGATGTAATTTACGTTCTTCTGATGATAACGACTGAGAAATNGGATTGGAATCTAAGCCCGGTAAAGTTTGCTGCTCGGAATTATTCAAATCAGTATCATTTCTAGCAGAGGGGACTCTATCTACCGAAGTTCTAATACTACTAAAATGCGTTTGTATTTTTTCTTTATTGCTCACTTGAGCCCAAGACGGCATGAAATCTTCAGAATCATCTTCGTCTCTATCACTATTTTCATTAATATTTATTCCTTCTAAAATTGTTAAATCTTTGAACTCTGGTTGAGTCGAAATTTTGCTTAATGTATATTTTATACTTCTCTCCAATCTCTCTAAGACCCTCCATGAATGTTGTAATCGGACTTCTCTCTTAGTTGGATGAACATTGACATCCACCTCTTCGGTTGGAAGATTAAGAGAAAAGACACCAACAGGATGCCTACCTACCATCAACCTAGTATGATATCCACGCCTAATAGACTGCAAAAAAGGACCCGAACTTACAGGCCGACCATTTACCATTACATGAATATCATCAGAGCGAGACCGAGAAATTCCCGGAGGGGAAATCCATCCATTCCAATTTTCTTTACCTGGAGCATCTTTATCGTTTTCAGAAGATTCAAGAGGTATTAATTTAGATGAAGTAGAACCAAATAAGTCGTATAATCTGTCTTCCATACTATCACATGGAGGACAGTCTAATACTACACGATCATCAATTTCAACTATAATTCCAACTTTTGGTTCACACAAAGCTAACGAAATTGCAATATCAACTATTGCAGCATTTTCAGTAGAAGGCCTTCTTTGAAAGGATAAACGAGCCGGTATTTTTCCAAATAAATTAACAACATCTACCTTCGTACCGGGAGGAATTCCCATTAATTCGATATTCTCTATGAATCCATTATCAACTGTTATTGAAAAACCTTCTAATCCCCTAACCTTACTAGAGAGGGTCATTTTACTGACCGCAGCTATTGATGCTAATGCTTCACCACGAAATCCTTTAGTCACAATTGTTCTCAAATCCTCTGAGGAAGAAATTTTACTAGTTGCATGTCTCTTTATAGCTAATTTTAGTTCGTTTTTAGGAATACCATGGCCATCGTCGATAACTGAAATTCTAGAGAATCCACCATTCACAATTTCAATTCTTATCTTCCCACAACCAGAATCAATAGAATTTTCCACTAACTCTTTAACGACTTGAGCGGGTCTTTCAACAACCTCTCCTGCCGCTATTTGATCGATAGTTAATTCGTCAAGTTGTTGAATTGATCTACGAGTTGAATCAGACATTGTTTTCACTCCATTAAATCATAATATTGAGATTTCTGAAGAGATTCAATCATCGCGTACAATACTTCTTGGGATTCTCTAGGGCTTAGATTATCAGGGTCAATTGATCTTAATCTTTCGGCAATTTCTTTCAGCATGGGTTCGATAATTATCTCTTCTTTTATAGAAGGTGAATTAGATTCTATAATTTCTTCATTAACTATTTCCGAGGGAGTAGAGTTAAGCATCCAGCCATAAATACTTGATTGACCTCCAGGTCTATAATCAGGAGATTTATTCGAACCTGCTTTGGCCCCTTGTGCTTGACTTTCTAGGAAAATAAGTAGATCTCTAGCTCTCTCAACCACTGATATTGGAAGACCTGCTAATGCAGCAACTTGCACACCATATGATTGGTCACAAGAGCCTTCAGAAATTGTATGTAAAAAGCGAATTTCACCGTTGATATCTGCTACCTGAACATGAATATTCTTCAGATTTTGAAATTCATTTTCTAAGCCAATCAATTGATGATAATGAGTGGCAAATAGAGTTCTTGCACCCAGTCTTTGACAAATATCTTCTGTTACTGACCAAGCAATAGCTAAGCCATCAAAAGTTGAGGTTCCTCTGCCTATTTCATCAAGAAGAATGAGACTTTTATCAGTCGCTCGTCTCAGTATATGAGCGACCTCTATCATTTCCATCATGAAAGTTGACCGCCCGCGACGTAAATCGTCATGTGCNCCAACTCTTGTGAATACTCTATCAATAATGCCAATCTTTGCTTTTTCAGCGGGTACGAAAGAACCAGACTGAGCTAATATTGAAATTAATGCAGTTTGACGAAGGTAAGTTGACTTACCACCCATATTTGGACCCGTTAATAGTAAAAAACTTCTTTTTTTATCTATTTTAACATCATTTGGTACGAACCTACCATCTGACTCTAAAACGGGGTGTCTTCCAGAGATAATCTCAATCTTATTCCCTTCGACAATTTCTGGTTTNCACCAAGAATTTCTTCTTGCATGAGTAGCAAANGAACATATTACATCAGCAATTGCAATNTTTCTAGCTATGGTTGCTAGTTCTGAAGAAAAATTAGATACAAGTTTTCGTAATTCGATAAATAATTCTCTTTCGAGAGCNTTTGCTCTATCATCAGCAGTCAAAATTATTTCTTCCCAAGATGCTAANTCTTCAGTNGTATACCTCTCTGCATTTGTCATAGTTTGTCGACGACGATAATGTTCGGGTATCTTATTNATATGAGATTTCGTAACCTCAATAAAGAAACCAAATTGNCTATTATGTTTGATTTTTAAATTCGGAATATCTAATTTTTCTCTCTCTTGGGATTCAAAANTCTTCAACCAATCAGTTCCCTCACCTGCTTTATTTCTAAGATCATCTAACTTCTTATCGACTCCAAATCTAAATATCCCACCGTCTCTAATTGTTGCAGGTGGCTCATCCACTATTTTTTCAGAAATCAAACTATTAATCTCAGATAAGTTATCCAGCCCNACAGAGGATTGGTGTAAAAGTTCAGAATTACCTTCGCTTAGCAGGGTTTGAATTTTTTTCATACGNCCAAGACATTCGGAAATTGCAACCAAATCTCTGGCATTTGCTCTACCGTAGGCTAAACGAGTTGAAAGACGTTCCAAATCCCTCATTGATTTAAGTGACTCTCTGAGTGAATCAAGCCTTCGGGGTGCTTTGAATAAACTACTTACTGCGGAATGCCTTAACCCAATTTCTTCTATATTTGTTAGTGGCCTCATTATCCATTCTCTTAGTAATCTTCTTCCCATCCAAGTTCTTGTTGAATCAATTGATTGTAATAGTGAACCTTGTTTCTCCCCCACTAAAGTACGGCTTAATTCTAAATTTCTCAGAGTAGTTTGATCTAATACTAAATGCCCCTCATCTGCATCAAAATGAAGTTCACGGAGAGGGACAGTATCAATTAAATGTAAATTTGCAATATATCTGGCAGCAAGTCCACATGCCTGTAAAGCTAAAGGTTTAGAATCCAGATCTATGCTTCCAAGGTCTGAAACTTTCAGATGTTCACGAAGTGCTTGTAGCATTTGCTTAGGGTTGGCATCATAGACACTAAGAATCACATTATCTAAATCAGATATTAGGGACAAAACTGATTGCGATGATGCATCTTTCTTTGAGACCACTAATTCACTCGGTGACCATCTTTGAATCTCGTCTTTGATCCTCTCCCAACGACCTACTCCAGATTGTTCTTGAATCCAAGAACGACCAGTGGAAGAATCTAAAATTGCCATTCCAATTGTATCATCTTTAATTGATATTGACGCTAAAATACTAGAACCATCCTCTCCAATCAAATTCTCTTCGTAAAGTGATCCCGGTGTGTATACTCTAGTAACTACTCTTTCAAGAATCTTAGAACCGGAGCGTAGCTCTTCTTCCTGCTCACACATTGTAACTTTGTAACCAGCACGTAACATTGACTGTAAATACGATTCCACAGAATGCCAAGGAACACCTGCCATAGGTACGGGATTTTCAGAATTTTTATCACGACTTGTCAAAGTAATTCCAAGAACTTCGGATGCTACAACTGCATCGTCATGGAACATCTCATAAAAATCTCCCATTCGAAAAAAAAGAACCGTATCAGGGTGCTGAGCCTTTATTTCTGCAAATTGATCTAGCATTGATCTCTTCGCCATACCTAGTAACTCCAATGCTCACACCCGAGCATGGGCTTAACCACAAAGCGGGGGGTGCATAAGCAAATCGCCTGTAATCTCAAGAAAGATATCAAATCTCAACAGTACTAGAGATAAATTAGTAGAAGCATTGCGGCATCACAGAAGAGTGTTTTTTATGAAAGAAACAAATAACATAAAGACTCATTTTTTAATGCTCCTGGTTGCCATAATTTGGGGTTTATCCTGGGCAATAGGTAGAATCCTTTCACTAGAAATACCCCCTATGACAGGAGCTTGGCTCAGATATATCTTAACTATGTTAATATTTTATCTATGGTTTATGATTTTAAAATTTAAAGGGCAAAAAATAAGATGGTTACCAAATAATAGAGAGACATATAAGAGTCTGATAATTATAGGTTTTACAGGAGTTTTATGCTATCAATTTTTCTTTATGCATGGAATGTATTATACTGCTGCGGGAGACGCTTCACTAATTATTACATTCAATCCGATTTTTACTGTGATTTTAGCTGCTCCATTACTTGGACAACCAATATCAAAGAAGATGTTTATAGGTCTATTTTGTGGATTTATAGGAGTTGGAATTATTACTGGTTGGAGCCCAAATACACAGATAGATTTTGAAGATAGAATATTAGGAGATTTGTTAATTTTATGTGCTTCATTCTCTTGGGCAGCGACCACTAATATGACAAAAAGATTAATGCAAGGAAGAGATGGTGATAACAATTATACTGCTTTAGAAATTGTAGTTTGGTACTCATTAATTGGAACTATTATGATGACACCGTTTGCAATATACGATATATGGATGGAAGGATTAATTCTTCCAACAAAAGAAGGAGGGTTAGCAATAGTTTACTTAGCTGCCCTTTCAACTGTATTGGCTTATTACTGGTTCACCATTGGAATAGAGAAATTAGGAGCAACTGCAGCCTCATCATATATTTTCTTAGTACCATTATTTGGGATTCTGGGAGGGTGGTGGTTATTGGATGAAAATCTTGGATATACAATAATTATTGGTTTTATGATGATACTAATAGGTGTGAGAATTGTTCAAATTGAGAGCTCGAGATTAAACACTTCTTGATTTCATTATAGTTCAAAGATAATTTATCCTGCTCACTTATCATTAAATACGGTAGGCCAGTCGGCCGAAGTCGAGGTAGTTCAAATGGCACGTAAGCCCGCATCCATGTATCGCCGACTTAAGGGTCAAGCATTTACAAGACGCCAGTACACAGGTGGTGTACCTAATAATCGAATTCTACGTTATTTTATGGGCAATCGAAAGAAGGCTGAAGCAGGAGGTTTCCCTGTAAAAGTTATTTTGATAGCAGATAATTCATGCCAAATACAAGATAAAGCATTGGAAGCCGCTCGTCAGGTTGCAAATGCGAGAATAAGAGATGCTGCAGGAGAAAATTATGCTCTAAGAATGCATACTTATCCACACCAAATTCTTCGTGAAAACAAGCAAGCTACTGGCGCAGGTGCCGATCGTGTATCTCAAGGTATGAGGCAAGCATTTGGTAAAAATGTAGGTACGGCTGCAAGAGTTCAAAGAGGGCAAACTGTGATATCTATAGTAACAACTCCTGAAAACTACATTGTTGCAAGAGATGCATTGCGTAAGGCAAACTGTAAATTTCCAACACCTTGTACAATCAAGGTAACTGAAGGTTCCGACCATTTGAAAGGACTAGTCTGAGTGTGTTGGGCATGATGCCCGAAGATCC
>NYXJ01000033.1 GCA_002685315.1 Methanobacteriota archaeon | reverse complement strand
GCTTTGAAGAAATGTATGATGATGCTCAAGGTTTCATGCGTAAACCAGTTGATTCTAGTAGGGTAAAGTAGGTGAAAAAATGGCAGAAATGTGGATTTCGATGGGGCCTCAGCATCCAATGACTCATGGTCTTTGGACTTTGAAAATTAAGGTTGATGGAGAAACGGTTGTAGATACTGAACCAGATCTTGGATATATCCATAGAGGTGTCGAAAAAATATGTGAATCACGAGACTTCACACAAATTACTACTTATTGTGACAGACTATGTTATGCGTCAGCAAATACATGGTCTCATGCTTATATCTATGCTGCAGAAGACCTACTTGGAGTTGAAGTTCCAGAGAGAGCCGAATATATCCGTTTAGTAGCAGTTGAAATTCAAAGAATAGCAAGTCATCTAATGTGGCTCGGCGCTTATGGCCCTGATATCGGAAACCTGAGTGTATTGGTTTGGTGTCTTAGAGAAAGAGAGATGATGATGGATCTACTACAAGAGTTAGGTGGTTCCAGAATGCATTATAATTTCCCTCGCATAGGCGGTGTAAAAAGAGATTTACCTCACGGTTTTGCTCTCAGAGCTAGGCATAAACTGAAACTATTTTTGGATAGGATACAAGAATATGAGGCACTTTTTGACGAGTCAACAGTATTCTTAATTCGTAGCCAGGGAGTAGGTTATGCTAAGCCTGAAGAAATGATTAATCATGGAGTTTCAGGCCCTAACATTCGTGCGGCAGGAGTAAACCATGACATACGTACGGCACATCCGTATTCAGTTTACTCTGAGTTAGATTGGGAGCCTGCAGTAGAGCGTTCTTCGATAAAGGGTGCAGATTGTTATGATAGGTATCGAATTAGAGTTGAAGAAATGCGTCAAAGTGCAAATCTAGTATTGCAAGCGTTGGACAAGATTCCTGGCGGTGCCGAAACATATCATGAGCCAGGAGATCCTAAAATAATCGGCAAGGCACCAACTCGTGCTCCTGAAGGAACATCAGGTTCACACCACTTTGAAGATAGTAGGGGCGAATCGATGTTCTACATTGCCGGTGGAGGAGAGGGTCGTGGTAAAATGCCTTATCGAGTATCAATTCGGTCTCCAATGTTCATTACGATTCCGTATGCTTCAAAGTGTATGATTGGATACAAGGTAGCAGATATACCTGCAATAATGGGTTCGTTCGATCCCTGTATCGGTGAGACAGACAGGTGAGGTGAATATATGGCAAGTAGCGATTGGTTAGATGTCCGTGGTTGGACTGAGTCATTCATCGGTTGGTCAATGGACAAAACTCATGATGTTCTTCCTTCAAACGACATAGATCTAGAATTTTCTATTACAAGGCCGAGATGGTTCCTTGAGGAACCAATTGTGATTGGTTCTGAAATTAATCTTCAGTCCGGTTTTGCAGATATACAACCCTCCTTAGAAGCATTTTTTGTTTCAACGATTATGTGTACAGTAGTTTTTACTACAATGATGTTGACCTTGATGGTCGTCCCTTACATCGAGAGGAAGTTCATAGGACGTTTAATGGATAGAATTGGTGCTACCACTTCATTGAGAAGTTTGTGGATTGGAGAGGGGCCTTCTACTGCAGGAGATTGGTGGAATAAATTGCCAATGGGTATGGGAGTCCCTATAGGTATGCTGAATAAGAGTTTGAATTCAGCCTTTGGGAATAGCCATCACTTAGAAACAATTGATAGAGTTGGAAATCGAGGATACCATGGAATTTGGTTCCTTTTCCCAGGTTTCTTTCAAGCATTAGCAGATTTCATGAAGTTCGCTACAAAAGAGCATTTAGTTCCAGAAAAGGCTGATAAATTAGTCTTCGAAGTCGCTCCTGTAATTATCATAGCAACAACAATAATGTGTTATGCCTTCATTCCATTTGGTCCACACATTTGGGCAGCTAATCCTGATCTTTCCTTACTATTCCTGATGGCTATATTTGGAGTCGCACCTCTTGGAGTATTCTTCGCTGGTTGGGCATCAAATAACAAATATACATTAATTGGTGGAATGCGTTCTGCTGCGCAATTAACTGCTTACGAAATCCCTTTACTAATCACAGTACTTTCAATTGCAGTCATTAGTGGTTCTTTTAATATTCTTGAAATTGTAGACTTCCAGATTGAAACTTCTGATACTTGGAACCTATTTATGCTTCCCTTGGGTGCTGCGCTATTCTTAATCACAATGATTGCTGAGGTCGAAAGGATTCCATTCGATATGCCAGAAGCAGAAGCTGAGCTTGTAGAAGGATGGTGGACTGAGTACGGAGGCATTCGTTGGGGTTTAATGTTCGCTGTAGAGATGATGAGAGCTTATGCTGCTTGCATCCTATTTGCTATGTTCTTCCTTGGCGGATGGGAATTTCCATTCCAAGATACACTTTCTGGTATACCAGTGATTGGGACTATTGTTGACTTAATCCCTGGTTTAGTAGTAGTTTTACTCAAAGCATGGCTATTATTTGCATTCTTCGTTTGGGTTCGTGCGTCTTTACATAGAATTAGAACAGATCAAATCTTAGAATTCGGCTGGAGATACTTGCTCCCACTATCTATCTTAAATCTCGCAATTGCTATGTATTTGCGTTTAGAAGTTTGGACTGGTACAAGTTGGCCAATCTGGGTTCCTCCTGTAATCACAGTTCTAGGGGTCATTTTGTTTGTTGTGTATGCAATAGATGAAGACAAAGATGCATTACAGTATTCAAGAAGGCCATACAATACTCAAACATTGGATAAAGCATATCCAGGAAGTAGAAGAGATTAGGAGGTGAAAAAATGGATTACAATACAGGACACCCTCACGCAACACCAAATTTTAGAAATTTAGTAATCAAACCTATGTGGATTACTTTGAAGACAGCACTTAGGACAGTACCATATATCGGTAAAGCAAAATTCTTGAAAAATAATTATCACGGACAGACAGCGAATCTGACGGACGAATTTACTTTGAATAGAATCGGAGAAGATCATCCTTCTTCTGGTCAAATATATGCTGCTGACAGAGAATCATCNCCAGCTCTTCCTTTCCTAGAAAGNCCNGTTACTATCATGTATCCATACGAAAGACTCGANGATATGGAACCTTGGCTTTTCGTTCCAGGGAACTACAATGGAAGGATAGGGATTGTTTGGGAAACTTGTACAGCATGTAAGGCATGCGTGAANGCTTGTCCTAATGACTGCCTTCATATGACTTCAGAAACTAGAGTCAATGTTCTAGATACAACTGATGAAGGAGATGAATGGCATGGATTCGGAAGTGAAATAGAATCTGGCGGTTTAGCTGCTAGAAGAAAAGAAACCTTTGAAGAAATTGAGAATTTTGATTTAATACATGAACACACTGCTCCTCCACAACAATATGATTTTGCAGAGGTGATTGATATTAGTGGAGACAAGGCAACAGTTCGTTGGCAAGATGGTTCAGGTATTGAGTCAGTAGAAATGTCCTCTCTAAAGCCAGCGGAAGTAGATATTGTTTCTGGCCGAATTGATATTGGAAGATGCATGTTCTGTGGTTTGTGTGCAGAAGCGTGTCCTTTCGAGTCTTTCTTTATGTCAAATGAATATGATGGGATGACAGGATACTCTAGAGAAGACCTTTGGTTCGATGCAGATCGCACTAGATTACTTCCGGTAGTACATCAGGAAAGAGTAGATATGGAATTAGCTAAGAGGGCTCAGAAAGAGCAAACTAAGCGTGAGAAGAAAGCAGCTAAAGCGGCTGCTGCTGCTANATCGGAGGCATAATTTTTATGGCAATAGATTTCGAAGCGATTGTTTTCGTTATTCTTTCTTCTGCCGCAATTATCGGTGCTCTAGGTTGTGTTTATGCTAGAAGAGTCGCTCATTCACTCCTATCACTTATGCTTACATTTTTGGCAGTTGCTGGAGTCATGGTAATGGCATCAGCAGAAATGCTAGCAGCAATACAAATTTTAGTTTATCTTGGTTCTGTAATGCTTGTAGTTCAATTCGGTGTAATGCTTACCCGNCGTCAAATNCAAGAAGGTGATATTCAATGAAAGCACTTTCNGCGTTAACAAAANTAGGNTTATTTNCCTTNATTTTAGTAATGCTNAACGAAGTAATGTCACATTCAATGTGGGGGGNATCNTCATCTACTCCACCNACAACAATTGATTTCGCACTTTCACTATACGGTGANGAGTGGGCTATTGCAACCGTGATTNTGGGNGCTTTGTTAGCCATGGCNATGGTAGGGGCTTCTTACCTTGTNCGTGATGAAAGACTAATCAATCTGATTTGGGATATGGGGGGCGAAGAGTCATGATAGACCCAAGNTGGATTTCTGGACTTGGAGTAATCCTCTTTGGAATAGGTCTTTTAGGNGCATTTACAAGAAAAAATGCCATTATTGTNTTGATGTGCATNGAAGTAATGTTGAATGCTGCAAACCTAAACTTTGTAGCTGGAGCGTCACATTATGGAGACGTTGATGGCTGGGTTTTCACTGCTATAGCAATAGCAATTGCAGCAGCAGAAGTTGCAATTGGTTTAGCGATTTTACTTTCCTTATACAGTACNCAGGAGACNATCTCTCTNGATGAAGCTAATATTTTGAGGAACTGAGGTGATTTTGATGGGTGAAACAAAAAATGAGTATCGTCTTCTTCTACCGCTATTGCCGTTTTTAGCCATAGTTCCTTACTTGGCTTTACAAGGTGAAAATACTTCTACGGATTTTGCTTGGATGATNGTAGTNGCTCCATTTATCGCTTTCCCGATTATTCTTATTACNGGGCAAGTGTATAATAAAAATGAAACCTGGAAAAATACNTTTAAGGAAGGGGGAATTNTAGGATTAGCAGCGCTTCTNGTATCTTTATCNACTACTATTTGGATTATCTATGATTATCTATTAGGTAGNGCAGATATTCAAAATAATGATGTTACAAGTTGGTTAGAGTGGATATCTTTTGATATNCTTCAATCAGATTACACAATGGCACAGAATCGAGTACTTGGTGTAGGTGTTTGGGTCGACTCTTTGACATTGATGCTCCTATTTGTAGCGACATTCTTGTGCTTCTTGATTTGTTGGTTCGCTATCGGCTACATGACTACAGATCCAATAAATGAGGATAGTAATCATCGTTTCTTTGCTGAGTTCGTTCTGTTCAGTCTGGGAATGTTTGGTATGGTGCTTGCTGATAACTTCCTTTGGCTGTTTATTTTCTGGGAGGTTATGGGGTTATGCTCGTATCTTTTGATAGGGTTCTATTATTGGAAAGAAAGTGCGGCTTATGCAGCTAAGAAGGCATTTTTGACTACAAGAGTTGGCGATGTGTTCCTAATGATAGGATTATTTATTCTGTACGATATTTATGGTTCTCTGGATTTTGCAGTTGTTTTTGATGATCCTTCAACAGGTATTGGTGGTGCAGTAGTAGATTCTGGAGAATTATTTTGGGCTTTAATGATGTTATTTATTGGAGCAGTTGGTAAAAGTGCTCAGTTCCCATTACATGTATGGTTACCNGATGCAATGGAGGGCCCAACCCCTGTATCTGCATTAATTCANGCGGCTACAATGGTAAACGCTGGATTATATTTGGTTGCAAGGTTAATGCCATTTGTNGATGTNCATCATCATGGTGTNTCAGGATTNGAAGACTTTGGATTGATAGTAGCCTGGATTGGAGGCATTACGGCATTTATGGCCGCATCGATTGCTTTTGTTCAGAATGATATNAAGAANGTATTAGCATACTCTACAATGTCTCAATTGGCGTACATATTTACTGGTTTAGGTTCAGCACTTTATTTCTTAAATATAGACGAATATTATGCAGGATATTTTGTTCTTGGAGCCTCTCTTTTCCATCTTTTCAATCATGCAATGGCCAAAGGGATGCTGTTCATGGCAAGCGGTTCTGTAATTCATGAAGTTCATCATGCTCATGATCATCTNCATCATGGNTCAGACCATGGAGATCATNATTTTGATCCTCAAGATATGAGAAATATGGGCGGACTAGCATCTAAATTNCCTATTACCGCTACTGCTATGATGTTCGGNTCTATGTCAATTATTGGAATACCTCTGATNGGNGGTTTNTGGTCTAAAGAGGGAATAATNGCCAAAACATGGTCTGCATATTTCCATGGNGANACNNTGATGCTNGGCCCNGCTATACTAATTCTCGCAACTGCTGGAATGACTGGATTCTACATGTCNAGAATGTGGTTCATGACTTTNGCTGGGGAGCCTAAGAGTGAGGTTGTTGATCACGTACATGAATCAACTCCTTGGATTAAGGAACCACTAATTATCCTTACAGTTATCACTGCTATTGGCGGCTTTGCATTAGCTGTTCTAGGAGTTGTTGACTTCCTTTCAAACAAGACAGATAATCTTTCTTTACATGGTCATGCAGATTCATTGCTTGGTCAAATAATCTATGAATTAGAGCATGCATTTTTGCCAAAAGATATGAAACTTCGTCTTGTAGGTTGGGTCACAATTTTCCTTTCATTCATTGTCGGGCCTATCATGGCTTCAAGAGTACACGGAGGTAGACTCAAAGAAGGTGAGAAAGCTAATTTCCTTGTTGGCTGGTTAGTCAATCTTTCAGGTAAGTTTGGAAAACAAGATGTTTCATGGTTAGCAGAGTCACAGTTATCCGAGGCTTTGGATAAAAGACTTTATTTCGATGATTTATATGAAGGTGTATTAGCACGTACAGTGATTCCATTCGCTGATTTTACTGCATGGTTTGATAGAAATATAATTGACGGTATTGTTAAACAAATAGAATCAAAATCAGTTCTTGGGTCATTTGAGATACGTAAGTTTACCACTGGAAGTGCTCGTGATTATATCTTAATGGCAACCGTAGGTGCTCTCTGCATATTCGTATTGTTAATGGGGGTGAGTTCTTGAGTGATCCTTTAACAATTCTAACATTAACTCCAATTGGAGTTGGTTTGTTATTACTTATTTTACCTCAGTTATTGCCTGGAAAGTTAGCCTCATCAATACGTAAATTTTCTCGTAACGTTAGTTTTGGTGTTTCAATGGCATTATTTGCATTTGCAACGTATCTTTCATTCACTACTTTTGGCGGTATCGACTGGCTTGGTATCAATATGGGTGAATACGAGTTAATGAATGATGAACCAGTTACTCTAATCTCATCAATCGGTGTATCTTGGATTGTTGGTGTTGATGCACTTTCACTCCCAATGGTTTGGCTAACAGCTCTATTAATCCCTCTATCTATGTTGGTAGAATGGGATGCTAAAGAAGGNCATATTTTCCATCCATTGATACTTGTTATGGAAGGTGCTCTACTAGGTGTATTCGTAGTTTTAGATTTGTTTGTATTCTATATATTCTGGGAAATGACACTGATACCGATGTTCTTTTTGATACTAGTTTGGGGCGGTGAAGATAGAAAATATGCTTCTATGAAGTTCTTCATCTACACGTTCACTGCCAGCGTAATAATGCTGGTTGGTATTTTAATAATGTATTTCCATACTGGAGATGTATCTGGAGTATCTGGAACATTAACGGGTCATCACTTTAGTCTAGTAGAAATGAACACTGAAATGATTCAATCTGAGGGCCTCAGACATTTGGTTTGGATTTTGTTATTAATCGGATTTGCAACAAAAATGCCTAGTGTACCAGTTCATACTTGGCTTCCTGACGCTCACGTTCAGGCTCCGACAGCAGGCTCTATGTTATTGGCAGGTGTAATGCTGAAAATGGGAGCATATGGCTTCTTGAGAGTTGCAGTATCATTATTCCCTGAGTCAACAGTTGTTTTCACGCCGATTCTAATCTTCCTTGGTATGGCAAGTTTAGTCTATGGCGCTTGGGTGTGCATGGGACAAACCAATTTGAAAAGAATGGTTGCTTATTCATCAGTTTCTCATATGGGATTAATATTCTTAGGTATCGCTACGATGCAACCTTTAGGTATCGCTGGAGCTTTATTCATGATGTTTGCTCATGGTATTATTAGCCCTCTGTTGTTCGCTGTTGCGGGTGCTTTCAAACATCATTATCATACTTTAGAAATAGGATCAATGAGAGGAATTGCACATCATTCGCCATATTTAGCCGCTCATATGATGCTTGGTTGGATGGGGAGTTTAGGGCTCCCATTACTAGCAGGTTTCGTAGCTGAGGTAGCTATACTGATTGCTTTCTGGATGAGCTTTGGCTGGCTAGTTCTTCTACCCGCATTGACGTTAATTATTACTGCGGTATATTATCTAACATCTATGCAGAAGACTATTTTCGAGTCAAATGATAGACATCATGGTATACTTCCAGAGTCACTACATGGTGAAGAGCCCAGAGATATTACTTGGAATGAAAACACTAGTATGTTTATACTAGGAATTCTCACCATTGCCTTTGGAATATTCCCATTCATATTCTTTGATATGATGTCTGATTGGTCAACGGAGTTTGTTCGAGAAGTGTTACTTAATCATCTGATTGAGCAGGGGGTGAAACCATGAATCTTCCAATTAATTCTACTGAAGCGGAATATATAATTCCTGAATTAATCATGTTATTCGGTTTAGTTGCAATTATTCTAATTCCTAATTTAGGTAAAGCAAGTTTCCGAATACCACTAACAAGAATTCATGTTCCAGTTTTCATTGGAGGGAGTCGTTTCAAGAGCACTAATAATCCTAAATTACCAAATCAGATATCATTAATCATCTTCATATCTGCTTTATTCTTCGGACTTATTCAGAATTCTTATGGTGCTATAGGAGAAACACTAGAGGTTACACAATTCAGTCGTTTATTTTCTTTGATTTTTATCGCTGCACTGCTTCTTGCTACGATTGCAACTACACATAGACTCCCTGCTAAAGTCAACGTAAAGCCACCTAATGATAGCGATAGCGAGAATATTTCTATTAAGAAAATAGATGCTTTAATCGATAATCGTCGCCAAGTCGATTTCCATATTATTTTGATTATGGTCGGTCTTGGTATGAGTCTAATGTCAATGGCTACACATCTATTTATGCTATTCGTTTGTATTGAATTGGCATCTTTATCCTCGTATATCCTTGTTGCTTTCCATAAGGAAAGTAAGATAGGTGGCGAAGCAGGAATGAAGTATTTTATCGTAGGTTCAGTTGCTTCAGCAGTCGGAATTTATGGGATGTCTCTTCTCTATCTATGGAGTGGTGATCTCTCATTAGATGCTTTAGCTATGAAGTGGTCTGAATCAGAATCAGTCGATTCTCTCGCCGGCGTTGCTGTTGGTGTTGGTGTTGGTGTTGTTGTTGTTGTCGGTGTTGCTGTTGCTGTTGTGTGTTGTTGTTGTTGTTGTTCTTGTTGTTGTTCTTGTTGTTGTTCTTGTTCTTGTTCTTGTT
>NYXJ01000032.1 GCA_002685315.1 Methanobacteriota archaeon | reverse complement strand
TCAAGATATTCAGATTCTAAATGTGTTGATAAGAAAGTTTTACTGAAAAATTTACCCAAAGCATCTCTATCATTCATGTCACTAGTAGCAATTAACGAAAGGATATGTGTCAACATAGCAGGGTCCTCTTCCGCAGTTTGAGCATTAGGATTGGCTAGTTTTGATGTTATTTCTTCTGGTTCGCTTAGTAAAAAATGTTCTACATTTTTTATTTCATCATCTAGATTTTTAGATATAATCCAGGCATCACCTCTCTTGTCATATTTCGGTCTCCCGGCTCTTCCTAACATTTGCTTTATTTCCATAATTGGCATAGGCATATTTCTACTAGCTGCGGCGCTCCATCTTTTCACATCTCTAATTATTACTCTTCTAGCCGGTAAATTGACTCCTTGTGCCAATGTTGGTGTTGCCACTATACAAAATAAATCTCCGCTTTTGAATAATTCTTCTATATTTTTCCTCTGTTGATTACTCAAACCTGCATGGTGAAAGGCAATTCCCCCTTTTACAGAGTTTGATAATTTTTTCCCCAAAGGTGAGGAATTTTCGTTTTGATTAATAGATTCAGAAACTTTGTTTAATTTAACAAATCTATCTCCATTATCAAAATTTGGTTCATTTTTAACACGATTCAATATATGCTTTGATAACTCTCTTGCTTCTTTCTGGGAACTTTTTCTTGAATTTACAAAAATCAATAGTTGTCCATTATCTGATATAGTGTCATCGAGCGCAGCATGTAAGACTTTTTTCTTTTCTCCATTTATTATTCTTGGCTCCGGCCATTTTTCATTACCTTTTCCATCAATTCTGTGGACTTTTACTTGTAATTCAGTTAAAGTCCCTGAATGAAGACTTACAGGCCTCCATTCTGATTGAATTAATTCAGCCCCCAACCATTTAGCTAATTCTTCACTGTTACCAACTGTGGCCGAAAGAGCAATAATTTGTGTATCTGGTTTTTTATGCCTTATTCTTGAAATCAATACTTCCAAAGTTGGTCCCCTAGAATGATCATGTAATAAATGAAATTCATCACTAACAATTATTCCAATATTTGAAATTATATTTGATCTATTTCTTATTAATGAATCTAATTTCTCACTTGTACATACCAAAATATCTGAATCTTCTATAGAATTAATTTCTCCAGACCTGTCACCTACGGCCAATGCTACCTTCAGCCCCACAACATCTGCAACTTCTTTTAATTCGTCATATTTTTCACTAGCTAACGCTTTCAGAGGTACTACATAAACTGCCTTTTGATTAATCAAATCATTTTTCAACCTATGAGCAATAGTCAAATGTGCAACAAGAGATTTTCCACTGGCAGTAGGAATCGTTAACATTAAATTTTTTCCACTTAGTGCATGAGGTAATGCTTCTTGCTGAGGAGGGTATAATTCTTTAATACCCCATTTCTCTCTCAATAAATTGACTATATCTGGAGATAAGCCCAGCTGTTCAATAGTCTTTTTTGAGCCTCCGCCAGAGTGCGACACAAACATTCTCATAATCGGCCGTTCTAAAGGATGTCGCGTCGTTAGTTCCACCGGTGGTATGCTGGATGACCTTTCTTAACTGCAACAAATAGCCCTTCTCCAGTAGCACAAATTTTTCCATTTGCTTCTAAAGTCATTTCGACTTTTGCTCTATCTTCACTTAATTCGCTTACAATAGCTATAATTTCTAATTTAGAATCAAGAGGAGTTGGCCTTCTAAGCTTCAAACTAAATGTTGCAGTTACAGTGCATGGAGGAATTTCATCTTCATTTTGTTCCATTAACGCCATAGTCGCTGCCCAATTACCATGACAATCTAGCAAGGTACTAATAATTCCACCATTTATTATTCCAGGAAAGGCTTGATGCTCAATCTTTGTTTCAAACTCCATTTTGAGTCCTNTTTCGGTTTTAAATGANTTAATTTGTAATCCTTTTTTATTAGCGGGACCGCACCCAAAACAGATACTATTAGGNGCGTATTTATCTTGTACAGATATACTATGTTGATGCTCCATGCTTTCTCACAGAGGGTANAGGGAATTGAATGATTCCATAAATCAGTCATCAGACTATCTTAATTCNAGAACCNCCTCCGAAGTTCGTTGTCTACCGCTGATGATGAAACTAAATCGCCGTCTTCGGCTAGTAAACANTCACCAGCGCCACGCAAAAATAGGCGTCGGCGTAAACCTCTCAAAGTAGCAAATCAGTTGTCTTTGAAGCGCCGTAAAGAGATTGAGAAGGCATTTGAGAAAAAATCTCCGTCTCCAAAGAAGTGGTCTAGAGAAAGTGGCCCCAAAACTCATCTATTCGATCGTAAAAGAATAAAGCCTGGGAGTATTAGAAAAATTGATTTCAATCTTTTAGATGTTGAGATTGGAGATTCTTGGCCTATCCCAATCACAATTATTCATGGCTCAAGACCAGGTCCTGTAGTGACAATATTAGGAGCAGTCCACGGGAATGAACTTGTTGGTCCTTTAGCTTTGACATATCTATGCGGTCCTAATTTCATGGGTCCTGGAGAAGAAATTGACCCTTCAATGTTATCTGGAACAATAAGGATAATTCCAATAATAAATATTCCTGGTTATCGTCGTCAAACTAGAAAATTTCCTGACGGTAGAGACTTGAATAGAAATTTTCCAGGTAACAGTGAAAGTAATACAACATCTAGGATAGCGAGCCGTATTTGGAAATCTATTATTCAAACTTCTGACCATATAGTCGATTTACACACTGCTGCACCAGGGAGAACTAACATGCCTCAAATTAGAGCCAATCTTGCTCATCCTGAGAGTAACAGAATCGCTAGATCTTTTGGTATAGAAACTATTCTAGATAATGAAGGACCAAAAGGCTCTCTTAGAAGGGCTGCAAATAAATCAGGAATTGGTTGCATAACCTACGAAGGGGGAGGTTCTAATGAGGCAGATCCTGAATCAGTACAAGTAGCAATTTATGGAGTTCTTAATGTTCTAAGGAGTTTAAGAATGATTCCGGGTTATCCGAATAGACCACATTTTAGAATTCTAGCATCTGGTTCTGTTTGGATTAGGTCCAATCAAGGAGGTTTACTGGATATATTAGCACCTGCGGGAAGTTTCGTAGATGAGGGGGAAGTAGTTGCTACAATCACCGATCCTGAAAGGCCAGGAATTAGTCATGATGTTTATTCTCCAAATCGTGGTTTATTGATTTGTACCGCAACTCATCCATTTGTTACAGCCGGAACCCCGATAGGACATCTGTTACCAATGAAAACTGGAATAAAGACTCTCCAAAAAAGGCTTGACGAAGAAGGTTGTTTGATAATCAGTGGTTCAGATGGGGAACCTCCATGGAGAGAAGATGATGATGTCGAAGATATTCCAGTTGAGGGCGAATGGTCAGGTGGAAATCCAGACGCTGAATGGGGACAAAACGAACAGCCATCTCCTGAAGAAGAATCATGAATTTTGTTCTTCGACGACTCTAGCTGGTAGGTTTAATAATTCTACTTCATCCTCAATTTTTTTACTTGGAATGGTTACTATTGGAATGGTTGCCGTTAAATTTGGTAGTGATTCTTCGTAAGCATTATTTTGTATTTCTAATAATGACAGATCAGGTGCTGAAGGTAATTCTGTTTTCGTAAAAGAATAGTCATATTCAATTTTATTTGAAGGTATGCTGTATGCTGTATAGGCTTCTTCTAAGCGCTTTTTTTGCGTAATTCTGTAATTTACAAACACACCTGCTAAGAGAATTGTAATTACCATTCCGGATAAGAATAAGATACCTAATCCACTGGTTAGGAATGATATCAAATTATCAAATAATGTTGGGGGGGGGATCCAAACAACCATATCAATTTCCCAAATAAAATCAGTTGAGATTCCTGAGTCAACAATTGTAGCAGTAATTTGTTGCCGACTTGTCCCATTTGCACATAGCAATAAAGTCAAATTATCTTTATTTTTACCGCATTCTAATTCATTTATGACCAGTCTTGAACCTTGATTTGAGATATTTTCTGTCAAGTCGTAATCTCCAATATACCATATAATTTCAGTATTTATTTGTGAAGGGATATTATTCAGACCAAAAATCAGGGTTTCATTTACAGAATCCCATTCATGAACAATCTGGGTTCTTGGTACTGTAAGAACTAGATTTTCCCTTCTCAAATTGTCATCGACTAAATCATTACAGTCATCATCTAAACCATTCCAAACTTCTATCGAACTAGGGTTAATTTCTGAATCTAAATCATTACAATCTTCAAAATCATAGTAATCATCATTATCATTATCGAAGTTAAATGTCAAAGGATCTGACATTTTAGTAAGAACTTCTAATCCATCATTAATTCCATCTCCATCTGTATCTTCATCATTATAATCAGAAGTTATGTTGTGGTACTCCTCAAAATCTGAAAGACCATCATTATCAGTATCANNTGTATAGAAATCTTCNTCNATNTCTCCATCACAATCATTGTCTTTATTGTCTAGNATTTCAATTAANGAGGGTGAAATTTCAATGTCATTATCATTACAGTCTTGGAACCAGTACCAACCGTCNCCATCACTNTCTTCNTCGAATACTAGAGGGTTAGCGCCTAATTCAGCATATGTGTTTACTTCAATCCCATCTGGTAATCCATCATNATCGGTNTCTCCATCATTGGGATTAGTAGAAATAAAATAATATTCNTCGTAATCAGATAGNCCATCTGNATCAGTATCTANATCAATAAAATCTTCATCAANCTCATCATCACAATCATTNTCAATTGAATCCAAAGCTTCNNTCAGNCCGGGNGATCTGAGAATATTNTCATCATCACAGTCTTCAAACCAATACCATGTGTCACCATCCATATCTTCATCGAAAATTAATGGNTCTGCNCCTAAATCTGAGTATAGATTCACTTCNGAGCCATCATCTAATCCATCATTATCTGTATCTGCATCNCTATAGTCTGTGTGGTNTATATGATATTCTGNCCAGTCTTTTAATCCATCATTATCTCTATCAGTAAANTTAAATCCTTCATCAATNTNATCATCACAATTATCNTCAAATCCATTCAGTTTTTCTGGTTTNCCAGGGTTTATTTCTGCGTNCTGNTCGTTACAATCGTTGAANTGGTAGTATAANTCAGAATCTTCATCTGCNTCATAAANTAATGGATTACTTTGCCANAGATTAATTTCTGCNCCATCGTTTANCCCATCTGAGTCAGTATCCTCATTGTTNGGATTTGTTTGATGAACTGAGATTTCAACNGANTCTGATAACCCATCTAAATCAGAATCNGCCATTGTTGCATTTGTAAAATAAANAAATATCTCGTCATAATCATTTATNCCATCTGAGTCAGTATCTGANTTGTAAGGATCGGTTCCCCAGACTAGAGTTTCGTTTTCATTTGANATTCCATCATCATCATANTCTAAATCAATGTTCATACCGTGNATNATCATTTGCCATGAGTTNAATGTCCCTGATGTTCCAGCAGTNGTATCTCTTATTTTTAATTTCCAAGTTCCTAAGCTACTTTCATCCCAGTGATGAACNGTATTAAACATCCAATTAGAATAATCATTACCTCCATCATTATGTTCTTCAGCCAACCACGACTCAGTCCCATTTGGAGATTGCAATACTATATCTAAATCGCCTCTATTCGAATGGTCAATATCAACTACTACATCTATGCTTTCTAAACTAATATCATCAGTAATTTGAACATCAAATTCACTCCAAGAATTTGTTGATGTCGGAATAGTGAATGACGGTGAGTAAGGTCCAAATGTTAGGTTTAATTCTTCATCTACATTAGTCCAATTCTCAGCTAAGGAGACTGCAGCGCCGGCATCTATTGCTCCAAAACCATACTTATGAGATACATCATGTCCAGCATCATTAATCTCCCAACTTGAATCATTTGGGTCATTCATTCTTGCACTATTGACTAATATATGTTGGACATCTCTCCAAGTTAGATTTTCATTCGCTTCTAATATCAGTGCTATTACACCTGCAGCCAGTGGAGTAGCACTGGAAGTCCCTCCAAAACTATTTGTCACATTTCCATTATCATAGCCTGCATCATCTGAAGTTATACTAGGGTCATCGTGAATATCAGTCGTAGTAATGCCTTCACCATCGCCATTTGAATGGGCTGCCACTAAGATACTGGCTCCTGGTTCGGAATAATATGATTGTTCTCCATAATGAGTAATTGCAGATACTGCAATAGTAAATCTACTATTTGCCCATCCATCATAATTGGCATTATCATTGCTTGTAAGACCATTGCCTGCTGCCCAAGTGATGATATTTCCTAATCCGTTCCTCCCCTCATAAGCATCATTTTCGAATGCTGCTAGCATTAATGGGCCAGGGGCATCTAATGTCTGCCCATTATCACTTGGGCCCCAAGAGTTAGTGTAGATATGAGTCTCATTATTCATGAAAGATAATGCATTTGCTTCAGTAGAATCTCCTGCCCAGCATGCGATTAGAGTTGAACCTGCTAATGTTGCATCATAAGCTGCACCGGCTACATGGATTGAATTATCTCCAGCAGCAGCCGCTACACCTCCTGCTGCTGTCCCATGTCCATTATTACTAGATGGAGTAGGGTCTGCGTCATTATTACACCAGTCATAGGAATGACTAGGGGAGTAATTAGGTGAAATATCGGGATGATCTTTGTCTAATCCATCATCGACGACACTGATTATAATACCATTACCTGTGTAAGAATTCCAAACCGAAGTAACATTTGCATCTTCTCCCGATGTTCCAGATGTTTGTCCCGTATTTTGTAAATGCCATTGATCGTTAAAGACCTCGTCATTGGGTATTGAACGTGTTATTTGTTGTTTCTT
>NYXJ01000031.1 GCA_002685315.1 Methanobacteriota archaeon | reverse complement strand
TATGTCTAACTACACTCCCGCAATGGTTGCCGCTATCGAAGCCGCAGCTCCACTTAACCTAGACAAAGCCAAGGCTTTGGCTGCTGACTTTGGCTTGTCGCATCGCTCGGTTATCTCCAAGGCCAAAAGCCTAGAGGTCGAATATGTCGCGCAGGTTCGCACTGCTGCCAAGCGCGACTCTGTAACCAAAAACGATATTCTGCGCGGTATCCGCGAGGGCTTATCGTTGGGCGACCGCGAAGGTGATCTGACCAAAGCCGAATTGGTTAGCATCCTAGAGCACATCGGTTAGATGTTGCTCTCAATCATCGGATGGTTAGGAGCGGCGGCGTTGTCCGCTGCTCCCTTCATCATCGACACTAACGAAGGCAAACTGTTGGCGATTCTTGGCTTGGCACTATTAACCTTGCAAGCTATCAAGATTCGATGCTATAATTTGATCCTTCTAAACATTACAGGCATTATTGGATATTCTTATGCACTTTATATTTGACCTAGACGATACCGTTGTAAACACCAGCCACCGCCAGCGTTTGCTGGCCGATGGCTCCATTGACCTAGAATTCTGGCGTGCGAACTGCACTGTCGGCATGGTAGCCAGAGACAAACTGTTACCATTAGCCAGCAAAATGCAGGGCGCTATTCGGGACGGCCTAGACGTTATCGTTTGCACTTCTCGCGTTATGGGCGCTGCGGATTTCGCTTTTCTTCGCGCTCACAAAATGCTCGGCAATGTGATGCTCTCCCGCATGGGCGGCGACGAGCGAGGTTGCGGCATTCTTAAACTCGACAAATTGCAGGCGCTGGCTATGTCACGCGGCATTCAATGGCAGCAATTTGCGGCCGATTCAATTATGTTTGATGACTCAAAAGAGGTTCAAGCGGTACTAGGTAAGGCTGGCGTTCGCGTCATTGATCCGGTACAATACAATCTTTCACAACAAAAGGTAGCATAAAATGAGCAAGCACTATTACATAATCGTGGACACCGAAACCACCAAAAAGCAATCGGTAGCAGATTTCGGCGCTGTCGTCGTTACTCGCAAGGGCAAAATCGTTGAGCAATTCGGCGCTATGGTTCTCGGACATTTCGGCAAATTCGATTTGTTCTCCGACCCATCGGCTGCTGATTCGGCTTTTTGGTCTGAGCAATCGGCACAGCGACGAGCCAAGGATTATGACGCAATGCTGGAGTCTGGCGAGCGTTCTATCTCATCGCCCGCTCTAATCAATCAATGGCTTGCTGGCGTAAATGCTCGTTATGCTCCGGTTTTGACAGCTTACAATCTGAGCTTTGACCTAGGCAAATGCCGCAATACTCGCATTAACCTTGGCATTTTCTCCGAGCGTTTTTGTCTAATGAAGGCGGCTAAAAAAGTTATTGGCAACCAAGCGGCTTACCACGACTTTTGCTATGATAACGATTTGCTTACGGCAAAACTTCGCAATCCTAGCATGACCGCCGACACAATGGCAAAATTCATCTTAGGATTATCGTTGGCAGATGAGCCTCACACCGCGCTAGAAGATGCGCGAGATTATGAGGCGGCAATCTTAACCTACATTCTGCGCGATGTAACCAGAAAGCAATTGTTGGGGCTTGGGCAATAGCCCTCTCCAACCACTTAACTAAGGGGCGCGATATGAAATCAACAATAATTCTTGCTAAAGTATATTTGGTTTATTCAATAGTCACCGATACCATGATTTGGGGAGGTGGCTTATACTACTTGTTAGGTGGTTGATGTTCCACGTGAAACACTGTTTCACATCCCACGACCAAAATCATCGCTTGACAGCATGATTTTGGCGCGGGGGCGCCAGTAGTAGTACGACGACGATTTCTTTTGTGTTGCTCGTCCCCGGCAGCGAGNGTNNGCGCGGGGTTAGTAGTCTTTTGCAGGGATGGGGTGCAATTTANGNTAATTNGGCGCGGGGGCGCCAGTGCAAAAGCGAAGTGCNAATGCGANGGTGTTGCTTGCGCCATCNTATGTGCAAANGCGATGCATGTCAAGTCTTTTTTTGAAGTTAACNNCAATTTAGTNCGAAANCGGCAAGTCTTTGCCNGCGCCAGTNTACCTGCAACGCTCTGCAATGTCAAGTGTTTTTGCGGGGTTTGCACAAATTATGTCAGATTGCGTTAGTCTTAGATAAGCGTAGATAATTTGTGCAAACCCCGCAACGGGTGCCATAATCTTTGATAATTTTAGACAATTGTAGAAAATAAAACTTGACAGAAAAACCCCGCGAGCGGCCCCCGGGAGTTCGGTTGCGATGTTTTATGAGCAAGAGAGAAAATACATTTGACAACAGAAGCTTGGGGTTGTATAATAGTTGCATACAAAAGAGGAATATACAAATGCCATACAGATACGTTAGCTTCGACATAGCAGACCAAACTTTCAAGATGTACACCGGCTTAGACTGGCACCTGCTCGTCATGGAGGCTCACAAAGAGCTACAGGAAGACGGCTATGACACTTCCAGTATGGAGCTGGAAGAACTCCTAGAGCGTATGTATGGGGACGAATTCTTTTGGTCAGAAATAGTATAAACTGTTGACTTATCCAACGGAACCCCATATAATAGTTGCATACAAAAGAGGAATAGCATGAACAAATTAGAGACACAACAAGCACGACTGAACGGCATCTTAGCCAACCCTAACCTTAAGCCTACTGCTGTAGTGCTAGAAGGTAGGGACACGGCTGGTAAATCATCCACTATTCGTGAGTTGACGCACTATATGCCTACAGATTCGTACAGCGTTGTGCTCTCTACTAAGCCTACTTCTAAGATTATGAAGAGCTGGCTTAAGTTCTGGGGAACCAAACTGCCTAAGCGACCTATGATTACATTCTTTGATCGTAGTTGGTATTCTAGAGCTATGGTACAGCCTATCAATGGCTGGTGCTCAGACGACCAGTATTGCGACTTCATGATGGACGTAAACAACTGGGAAGCTAACCAAGATGTAGAGTACATCAAGTTCTGGTTATCTATCAGTGAAGACGAGCAGAATGATCGTATCAATGAGCGTAAAGTTTCTCCACTCAAGTCGTGGAAGCTGTCGCCAAACGATATCAAAGCTCTATCGTACTATGACGAGATGACTATTCTCAAAGAACGTGTAATGACTACCACTAATGATTGGTACCCAATTAACTATAATGACAAGAAGGAGGGTCGCCTCGCTTTAATTACTAAACTATGCGATACCTTGGAAGAAAGAATTGTTGACAACAAAAGTGGAAAGTAGTATAATAGTTGCATATAAGGGAGGATAGTATGACAGATAAACAGTTTGACATCTTAATGATATACTACGGTATGCTTGGGGAAGGCTTAGACAAAACTGCTGCTATGACCTTACTAATATCAATGGGCGAACACACTGATGACATAACTTGGTTAGTTAAGCATCTAAAATCTAGTGCAGAAGCGAGGAGTTACGTTGAAGAAACGGCTTAGAAAAACAGTTGGAGATGTAGTAGACTTAGTAGCTGGCTATTATAATTTAGATGTAGACATCTTTGTGGAGACTGAAGATCTAGGTGCGAACAGTGCAGAGTTGGAAATCTTGGGTGGTAGCGTTTACAGCATCATCCTAGATAGGAAGTTTATAAAGAACGAAGATCTAGTATACATTATAAGGGCGGTAGCACACGAGATGGTGCACGTTAAACAACACGAGCTAGATGATTTGTGCCTGGAGACAGAGATGTTCAAAGGAGAACAGTGGGGAGGGGATTACTGGTTCGCTCCTTGGGAAGTAGAAGCACGAGGACTAGAAGAGGCATTCCTAATGCATTATCTCTTTAGTCAGACAGCAGAAACTTCTTGACAAAAAAACAGAAAGCTAGTATAATAGATTCATAAAATAAAGAAACAGACAAAATTTGGGAGAATTTTTAATGAGCGAATTTACCGCAAAAGCATCAACAAACTACACTGAAGACATGATTTCTGTAATGGAAGCCAACTACAGTGCTAATCCTACTCGCGAAACTGCTGAACTGTTAGCTGTAGAGTTCGACAAGCCAGTACGCAGCGTAATTGCCAAGCTGTCAAGTATGGGCATTTACCAAGCACAGGCACGAGCTACTAAAGCAGGTGTTCCGGTTGAGCGTAAAGAAGCAATGGTTGACGAGATTCAGACCATGCTGGGTGTAGAAGTTGAGTCTCTAGCTAAAGCAACTAAGAACGATCTTATCAAGATGCGTGCAGCTTTGGCAATGATTACAGCCATCGAAGGCTAAAGTATTCGATGAAGCTAAAGTAGGGTTGAGTGGACGGGGGTTCGATTCCCCCCTCCTCCACCACTAAAGTGCTCTTGGTTAGTGTACTTTATTGGGGGAGCTAGGTTTCGACAAGCAATCTCAGGTTAGTGGAGAATCGTCAACAGTACCGGATCAAAGACGTTAACAACACTCCGGAAATAAAATAAACGCAAACGATGACGTTTACTCTCTAGCGGCTTAGGCTGGCTAGATGCGGCTTCGGCTCCACCGTATCACCCAACGGAGCCTCCTTTATAAAGTATATTTTCTAAGTATATTTTCTAAAGGAGGAGCGGTATTCCTCTACAGATCAATAAGGAGACTAAAATGGCTAAACGATTAGCAACAGTACAACACGAATCAGGCCCACCTAAGAAGTCAAGTTCTAGTGGTAATCCTAACATGGTAAAATTTTCTTCTATGAATAAGAATAAAAAGCGTTCGTACAAGAAATACCGAGGACAAGGTCGTTAAAAATAGTTCTTGACTGAAAGGTTATTTTTAAGTATAATAGTTGTCAGATTTGAGAAAGGCGTAGATACTCTCTCCTTGTAACCTGCGGGCAAGTAAAACTCCGTACAGGGGTATCCTCCTACCTAACTGAGGCGCAGGGTAAACAGCGAGAGCCAGTACAACTTCGATAACTTCTACCGACTGATATGTAAGTTGTACTTAATCGTTCTCAATATCCCCCTATTGAGAATGGGGAGAGTCTATATCCCTCGTGAGACTCTCATCGAATGGAAAGAAGGAGGCAGCCATTCACTCTTTGAAGAACCCCAGTTAAGAAATTTTCTGGGGTTTTTTTATGTCTGTTAAAAAAATTTCTTGACATTTTTCTTTATGTCCGTTATAATATATGGTTCAGAAGGAGGATTCTATGAGCAACGTAATTCAATTTCCTGATGTTAGAGAGCAACGAGAGATAGAGAAACAAATGGAAGCACATCAAGTAGTTCTTACTGAGCTATACGATGCGTTAGAGAAAATCGAGCGGGGTTTCAACGCCTTGAAAGATAAAACAGTGGAAGTAGAAGACGAGTACCAAACCTTAATCCAAATGTACAGTGAGATTGTCGGGGTCGATAATGTAGGNGTACGTTGGTTAGAGTATTGTGGCTTTGTATCTATGGAAAAAGACCCTGAAACTGGAGAACTAAAAATCTCCTTTGTACCACCAGACGAAGACGAGGAATAAATATGTATTTACTAGAAGCACTAGCCAAGAGACTAGAAGGTGACGTAGCAGTCCATAAAGCCAACATTCAAGTATATCTTGAAGCTCCTGCGGGGATAGGCGAACATCCGCAAATTATAGAAGCTATAGAAAGTGAAGTAGCAAAACTAGCGGAAAGTCACGAGAAACTAGATACAGTCTTGGAGTTGTTAGGCGAATGAACTATACAGAGGAACAGACACAGCTAATACTTGATAAGTACGCGGCTAACCCTATTCCCGATACAGTAGAAGAGTTAGCAAAGCAATTAAATAANAGTAAAAAATCTATAATCGGAAAGCTGAGTAGAGAGGGAGTTTATAGACGATCTGTTTATAAAACCAAAGCGGGGTTAACGCCCGTCACAAAAGCTGAGATTGTAGCAGAAATCGCAAACAGTCTTGATTTACCCGCTTACGAATTAGCGGGGTTAGAGAAAGCCCCAAAGAATGTATTACTTATACTAAGGAAAGAATATGAATAACTGGTTTTTGGACAACATACCTTGGATACTCTGTGGTTTACTAGTAATAATGTTGAGTGTGAGACCTGTATGCAATATCTAAGAAGTCCTAACTTACTCGGTACGTATACGGAAGGACATACAAGTATTGAAATACTAGAAAACTACAAAAAGACTGACTGTGGACAAGAAATCAAGTTCTACACACTAAGGATAATTCATGAAAATCCTACTGAATTTCCTACACAAACGTCCGCAGAACAAAGTTTAAAAAAGGTATTCGAACAGGTAAGAAACAGTTAAAAAATGATTTTGAAGTTGGGCGAAATTAGAACGGATTTTTAGTTCGGGTAGGATTGGGATATTGTTAGTATCGTCGTAGCGGGGTTATTTGATTTATCCGGGTACTTATTGATTGTTTTAATTAATGCTCAATAAGTACTGTTGTTTCGGGACAGTAGTTGTTCCTAGATGTTAACTGCAATAATATTATGGATTCGGAGATGGAATCTCCCTTAATTCCGATTCCACTCCAATTGCATAAATATTTTGAACCACCTTCGTAACAACGAGTATAATAAATCATAGTTAAACCTTATTGATTATCAATTTTAATAAATTATATCACACTTTTTGGCATAAGAAAAGAACTATTTTTCCTAGGGGTACTGTAAATACTCTGTCGNTAAGTTGTAGTAAACGTAAAAAAGTTTTGACTTTGNNANCTAAAACAAGGTATAATAGATACTATTAGGAGAAAAATGTAATGAAAATAGAAGTAACATCAATAGATGAGTTTTGGGATGGCAGTGCGAATGTGACACTTGACATGGATACAGAAGCAGTNAAAATGCTACTGAATATCTCTATCACACACATTTTGCAAGGCTATATTGAAGATAAAGTACTTGAAAGAGCTGAGATGGAACAGATGGAGTTATGGAATGAGTAGAGATGAAGCAACTTTGAGATCGTTAGAGCAGGCAGTAGACTCTATCGCATTTCATGTAGATTACATAATGAGCGATAATCCTTCCGCANTAGAGAAGTCTACACTTCTTGTAAAGCTAAAAGACTTACAGGCATTAGTACAGAAGTTTCAAGACGAGAAAAAGGGGCTATAAGCCCCGTTTTTTTTATACTAAATAATTGACCGAGAAGGTTCTCTGTACTGTCTGTAGACTTCCATGACTATCATATATAGTAGTAACATANTTATCNTGAGTTACTCTATGTGTNCCATCCGCTAGTTTATTCACGCTAGTAACCACATCAACATCCTGACGCGCCCGCGGGGTCGATCCAGTATGACTCAGTGGACTAATTGCACTAATCTCCATTACACCCCCTTACGATTGAATGTAATTTCGAAGTGTANAGTCAACCAGGAAAACCTAAGTGTCCAGTCTATTCCTTCCTCTTTATAGTTTAGATACTCGAAAGTAATAGAAGGAATTAAAATAAATTCCCCTGCTTTCCTATCTACCTGCCCCACAGCAGTTTCAATAAATAAATACTTTGTTAAATTCATGTTCATACCGATCTCCTAAAATGTGTTGCTATACATCTAGCACTGCTTCTAAATTTGGAGGAAAGTAGTCTTTCCCCTTCAAAACCTTGCCATCTTCACGATAGAGTGGCTTNCCGTTCTCTAGTTTGGACATATTACTGTAGTGCACTTCGGCAAAACATTCGTCCAAATCAAGACCAAAAGAATGGCCAGAACCGTATACAACATACAGCAGATCAGTAAGTGCGTCTGCAATATCTACTACATCTTCATCTTCGATGGCTTGCTTGAGTTCGTCTAGCTCTTCTTCAATTAAAGAGATTCTAAGCTCTCGAGTATTGAAATCACTGAGTGTTGGATCTAGCTCACACTTCTGCCCGAAGGCTTCCATGAAATCACCTACTAATTCAAAATTTGTTCCGCTTATCATCTCTTTGCCTTTTCTGTTCTCGTATACGAGCTGCTGCCTTCGCTTTGTTCCTTTTGGAGCTAGGCTTTTCGTAGTGTTGTTTATCTCTCAGTTCAATGAGAGAGTCCTTTGTGTTTTTCTTTAATACTCTTATTGCACTATTGATATTACCGTTTCTTACTAATACCTTAATAATGTTCTCCAAAGCTATCATCGCCTTCATAAAGGTCTTGATACTCTGTGTAGGTATCTGGTTGTCCATCGTCGTAATCGTCAACGTACTTATCATTGTCAAAGTCAAGTTCAGGAACTTCTAGATCTAACTCTAGTTGCTCAATCATCTCCTCTGTATTAAACTTTTTATTTTTCGGCATAGAAGATATGCTCATTTATTTTCACCTTTTCTTTTAGCTTTCTTGCCCATCGTGGTCGCAGTATATAATCTGCATGGTACCAGAGAGAGCCTTCTGTGACATCAAACATAAAATTGGAGTATGCGAGTGTTGCTGTTTCTCTCGCTATGCTCCACTGTTTAGCGTCATCTGGCTCGTCTGACTTTCCATCACAAAACCAACTGAACTGACAAGATCTTTTGCTTCTAGTTTGTTCTACTACTTTGCATATAGTATCAGGGAACTTATCTGACTTTACTCTATTGAGTGTAACTTGTGCTACTGCAACTTTTCCAATTAAAGGTTGATTTCTACTTTCAAAGTAAATGTTCTTAGCTAGACATTCTAGCTGATGATACAAGTCCTCAGATCCTTCTACTGTTGGTGCTGCAAGTATTAAAGCTCCTGCTAATGCGGTTTTCTTAAAAATACCCATCCTCGATCCCTCAAGTATTTAGCTTGTTTTACACAGGAGTTGTACGATCTATTCGGAAACAACTCTTCTAGCCTATCCCTGTCAGAGAAGTAATACTCCTTTGACAACAGGATTCTATCTTTATGTGACCAAGGCTGCTTTGTGTATGTCATAGCTTTCCTTTTTCATTCTAGATATAATTATAATAGCAATAACCTCCAAAGTCAAGTGTTATTTTTAACAGTCACTTAAAAATATTTCTTGACTTTCAAACCAAATTCCCCTATAATATCTTAGAAATCCCAAGAAACAAAAAAGAAAGTAAACAAGGAGCAACCTATGCCGGATATAGTATTTTTTCCTTTATTGGCTGTAATCATGGCGGGTGCCATGTATTCCAGTTATAAGCTAGGAAAGAGGGACGGAACTGTAGATACGGTAGAATACTTGCTTGATTTGGGGAAACTTGACGCAAACGATGAGGAGCTTTTTGTTTATTATGATTAACGGTACACATCTCGGGATTTTAGTATTAGGGGCTTATTGGATAATTCAATACCTCTATGTAATGTAAACTCGTCGGAGCACGATACGCCCAAGAATGGAAACTTTAGTGAAATATATGAAAATAAGGCTACATGAGATTGCCTGCGATGGTATACTCTGTGACTTTCTATGGTCAATGATCATAGTAATGGGGACATTGTCTACCGTAGCTTGGGCATAAATTGAGGGGACGAAAGTCCCCTTTTCACTTTCTACAGTTTCTATTATAAGGAATAGACTATGGCATTAGGATTTCTTAAAGAATTGGTAGGGCCTGTATCTGGTTTAGTATCAGAATTTATAGAAGATAAAGACCAGGCAAATAAATTAGCACACGAAATAGCCACATTAGCCGATAAACAGCATCACGCACAACAGCTAGCGCAACTAGAAGTTAATAAAGTAGAAGCCGCCCATAAGTCGTTGTTTGTAGCAGGATGGCGTCCAGCAATCGGTTGGGTATGTGGAATAGGATTATTATATAACGTATTACTTCATCCCGTTCTTAGTGTATGGATGGAATTACCTCCTGTAGATACTGAAGCACTCACTCCTGTAATGATGGGTATGCTAGGTCTAGGAGCTATGAGAAGTTACGAAAAGGTACAAGGCGTTAGCCGGGAAAAATAATGAATAAAAACTATAAAGAAACTCTGCAAGATTTGACTGAATTAAACGGTGATGGAAATCGTCAGCGGGGTCGGTACGGGGAGGATGAAAGCAATGAAACGGAGGACGCACCTCAGGCTCAGGAGGAAAGAGATGTCNCAGCATGAGTTAGTAACAGTATGCGAATGGCCGAATGGAGACTGGTGCCTTTTGGAAGATTTAGAANAGTATGGCTTCGATAAGTCNGACGACTACGAAGTATTGGAAGTAACAGAACGNCAGTACTACTATGAGTATACNGGACAACTTAGTAAGGCGGAGNATTGTGCATGAACACAGATAATGTATATAAACAGCTACAACTTGATGAAGGNATCAANTATGANATTTACAGAGACCATTTGGGNTATCCTACTTTTGGAGTCGGGCATNTNGTAACNAGAGACGACGAGGAATTCGGTTTAGAAATCGGTACAAGGGTTAGCGCCGAACGAGTAAAGTCAGTATTTATGCAAGACTTACATACGTCCGTACGAGAGTGTTTAATCCTGTACAGAGAGGACTACTTCGACGATTGGCCAGGGGAAGTTCAAGAAATTCTCGTGAATATGATGTTCAACCTCGGTAGACCACGATTATCTAAGTTTAAGAATATGCACGCAGCTCTTAACAAAGAAGATTGGTGTGAGGCAGCAAAGGAAGGAAGAGACTCATTNTGGTACCGACAAGTNCCTAATAGAGCAGAAAGATTAATGANCAGACTGGAAAATGTATGATACGATTAAAAAGAGCAACCATATTTGTGGTTGATAGCTGGCGTTACGTTATGGATGTNCGATATAATCCTTTGAGATATATTGGCGATCCTAGTTTGCAGATGTACTTCACATTAGCTTTATTTACAATGTGGAGTGCATACTTCGGATTTATAGCAAGTCACTATCTAGGTTGGGTAGACTACAGTACTTTAGCTAGTATATTTATTCACTTAGCTGTAATTATACCTATAGGGTTTACTAATGCAGTTTTTATAGATGCTGAGCGCGGTGGTGCAAAGTGGCTAAGAGAGTGGAGAAAGAAAGATAGTTTGTAATCAAATTATTCTTGACAAAATAAATACAAGGTGTCATAATACACACTATGAATATTTTTATATTAGATGAAGATTTAGANAGGTGTGCAGAGTATCATGTTGACAAGCATATTGTGAAGATGCCTCTTGAGGCAGCACAAATGCTCTGCACTAACCATTGGATTGACAAGTACCTAGGCTATGTACCTAGGAAACTAACAAGAGAGGAATGGGCAGTTGTTAAAGAAGCAAAAAAGAATCCTGTTAGGGACTTCCCTTACTTGCCTACTATGTATAACCACCCCTGTACAATCTGGGCTAGAGAGTCTCAAGAAAACTACGACTGGTTATACGTTTACTCCCTCGCACTCAATGATGAGTACAGATATAGATATGGAAAAGAACATAAGTCGGTGCATGAAGTCATTCTTCAGCTACCCGATATCGTCTTACCCAGTATCGGGGCTACCCCATTTGCGCAGGCTATGCCAGATGAACTTAAATCTGATGATGCCATTGCGAGCTATAGAGCCTTCTATCACAAGGACAAAGCGACATTTGCTAGCTGGAAGTATCGAGACAAGCCAGAGTGGTGGAGTGAAACAGAAGCAGATTACAACGAAAGGATTACAAGATAGTGTCAGTTAGAATAGTTAGTAAGTCGAGCGATGATGTATTGAATGATATAGCATTCGCAGCAAGGGTATCTAACCCTTCAAACCAGAATAACGAAGAAACAGCAGAAAAGTTAGTACGATACTTAATTAAACACGGACACTGGTCTCCACTAGAGATGGTATCTGTGACAATGGAAATCGACACCACCAGAGATATTGCGAGACAAATACTTCGCCATAGATCGTTCTCATTTCAAGAGTTTAGCCAAAGATACGCAACAGTAGATGAGCTACCAATACCTGCATTCAGAGAAGCCCGTGGACAAGATCCTAAGAATCGACAGAATTCTGTACGATTAGAGGACGGCCCACTACATCTAGAATGGCTAACTAAGCAGCGAAATGCTTGGCACGCATCNATGGAAGCATATAACTGGGCTATTAAGCAAGGAATCGCAAAAGAACAGGCACGGGCAGTTTTACCAGAAGGTATCACTCCATCACGATTATATATGGCAGGAACAATTCGTAGCTGGGTACANTTTATTCAACTGCGTAGCGGGAACGGCACACAACTAGAACACCAGACTATCGCTCTAGAATGTGCTGAAGCCTTGAAACCCATATTTCCAATGATCGAGGAATTTATAGAAAAATGAGAGTAGTCAAACCATATGTTGTTTATGGAAAACAGGACTGTATCTTTTGTGATAAAGCAAGACGCTTACTCAAAAGTGAAGGTGTAGAGTTTACATACTTACAATTAGATTCAGATTTTACGATGGACGAGCTGTGGGAAAAAGTTAAGTTTACAACATATCCGCAGATTTTTTTATACGATTATCCGATCGGAGGCTATACCGATCTTCAAAAATCGTTTGACAAACAGAAGGGATTGCTGTAAAATGGAAGGTATAAAATATGATGGAGAGAAGCCTAAAATGCATTTGCTTCCTCCAAAAGCACTGACAGAAGTAGCTAAAGTATTAACCTTCGGAGCACAGAAGTACGACGAAGAAAATTGGAGAAAGCTGGACAATCTACAGAATAGATACAGTTCCGGTGCACTTCGGCACATATTTGCACACATAGATGATGAAGAGTTAGATCAAGAAAGCGGGCTCTCTCACCTAGCCCATGCAATATGTTGTTTAATGTTTAAGTTGGAGATTGAATTAGAAAATGGCAAGAGTAAAGAAGAAGAGTTACGAAAATCTGACGGACGCAAACATAGAGCGAGTGATAGCTCTTTTGAATCCGACCTCCTCTACAGTAAAAGCTATTACGAAGAAGGAAGCGTGCGAGATTCTAAATATAGCGTACAATACGACCAGACTGACAAAAGTTCTGGAGGACTATAGCGAACGTAAAAGCTATACTATTAAAAGAAAAGCTATTAACAAAGGCAAAGCTGCCACTGCTGGAGAGATTAAGGAAGCAATTACTTTCTACCTACAAGGCGATACTGTTAGTGATATTTCAAAAGGATTGTATAGATCTGCTTCTTTCGTAAAAGCAATTCTAGAAAGAATTGGAGTGCCTCAGCGACCTGCATCTCTTGAAGATAGACTACAGAATGCTTATCTACCAGAAGAGTGTGTTGCTGAAGAGTTCTCAGAGAAAGAAATAGTATGGTCTGCAGCACATCACGCTCCTGCAGAAATCAAAGGAAGACTAGATGATGCTAAGTATATACCTCTCTACGGGGTTCCCTGCTATGCAATCTACATACCAGAAAAAGTAGATTCTAGTGAAAGTTCATACTCCAATACAGAAGTTGGAGGATTCAATGCATATTCTCCAGCATATGATCTAGGTAAGCTAGAACACTTGCTCGGGTATGGAGTAGATTTAACGAGGGTATAGTGAAAAACTTATGGAGGCTTTGGGCCAAGGCTATAGGTGAGAAAGAAGGCGCAACTGATGCCGAAGCAGACAAAATAGCAATGATTAGAACTATTATTGTTGGTGTTAACTTTATTACTTGTTTCTTTATTATAGCAGGTAACATACATAATTGGTAAATCTATGAATCACGAAAATGACTTTAAGGATAATATTTTAGACTGTCTGTACGAGACAGATTGTTTTATAGAGTATATGAGTGTGAATAGTGGACGAACTTTGGAAGGGTGGTTCACTCTTGCAGGCGATAAAAAGATTAAACAGTACAATACCTCAGATACTATAGTATGCTGGGACATAGAAAATAACAAGTGGGAAGATATTCGCACTAATACAATATCAAGATGGCAAAGGAGAATGGAATGGAAGAGAAGTACATAGGACAGTTTTACTGTTATTTAAGACAAGGTTACTTTAAGTGGAGTGAGTATATTGCTTTTTACCAAAGATTGGACGCTGAACTTGGATAATCAACTTCACCCGAGAATGTTCTGGCTAGGTTATGTACAAGAAGATGATAGCTATGTAGATGCTAGATATGATCCTGCCCCTACCGGAGGCCTTCCGCCTCGTGCAGTGGACGATAGTGAGATTCCTACTACGGTTATGTCTATAATCGAACTGAGATCTGTTCAACGCGAAAGAAGCGTGGAAAAGTTGCTAAGAAAAATTAACAAGATAGAAGCAGGAATTCTTAAGCCTATCACAGTAGACAAAGATGGCTACATTATTAACGGGCATCATAGGTATGACGCTTACAGAATTTTAGATTATTTTCATGTAAATGTACGGATTATGCCCTACAGTATTTATGACTTACCAGAAAAAAATTCTTGACAGAAATGTTAAATTGAATTATAATAGTTGTCAACAAAAGAGAGGAAACCAATGGGCGACCGATTTTATGCACAACAACGAGACGTACTGGGTACTTGCCCAGGATTAAACCACCCTATTAAAAGGAAAAGAAACATGGCTTGGGACGACGACAAGAAAGCAGCGGTAATCGAAGCATACGAGAACGCAAACCCTACCCCCGAAACATCAATGGAAGTTGTAAAAGACATCGCTGAGGAATATGACGAGTCTCCAAACGGAGTTCGTATGGTACTTAGCAAAGCTGGTGTTTACATCAAGAAGACCCCCGCATCTGGAAGCAGTTCCAGTTCTACAAAAGCACCTAGCACTCGTGTATCTAAAGCAGCGGCTCAAGAAGCTCTTACCGCAGCTATTGTAGATGCAGGTAAAGAAGTTGACGAAGATGTTATTTCTAAGTTGACTGGCAAAGCAGCTATGTACTTTGTATCTATTCTATCTAATGGAACCCCTGAGGAAGACTAGCTCTTTCCAGGAGCCCTTCGTATAATCAATACAACTAAACAGTGAATGCGGGTTCAACTCCCGCAGGGCTCACCTTCTACCTCCTAGAGAGTATTGCAGCAAAATAAATTTTGCTAACCTACTACTAAGGAGTAATTGTGAAGAAAGAGGACTTAGCAAAGTTAGTAACGGAATTTGGTGATGCAATTATTACCTACAGAAGTGAAAACTCAAGAAAACTAAAGTATAATGTTTGTACGCTTGACTTTAGTACCCCGTATATCCAGACAAAAACTAATAGGGCAAAAGAATCCGACAGGACTCTTTTGCTTTTTTGTTGGGATACAGATTCGTACAGATTGCTAAAGCCTGAGAGTGTCACTAGCGTAGTGCCTCTCTCAACTATACTTCGAAATGGAGTATAGTTATGGAACTTCATGAAGCCCCCTATAAGTATGAAAAGGTTATTCACTACGATGAAGCAAAGGAAACACAAGTACGTCTTGTAGTTAACGAGTTTCGTGGTGTAGAATACCTGCATGTACGGAAGTATTTTCTAGACTTTGAGGAAGAATGGAGAGCAGGTAGAGAGGGTGTAGCAATGCCTTTAGATTTAAGTAACTCAAGAGAACTGTTCGCAGGTCTAATAGAGATACTATCTTTAGCTGAAAGTAAGGACATCCTAGAGGAGTTCTTCAAAGATTATATAGACGAAATGTATAAATAATCCTTGACTTTCAGCCCTCTCTCTAGTATAATAGTATGTATTGAATTGAGGGTAATATGAAAGAATTTTTGACACACGCAGCACATCAATACTACGAAGGTACTCCTATACTATCAGACGAAGAGTTTGATAAGCTAGCTGGTATCTTTGGATATAATAGTGTAGGCCATACTATTACTGATGGCACTCCACATATGTATCAGATGTACTCGTTACAAAAATTCTTTTCCCTTGATGATGCCCCTGATCTGGGTATCTATACTTCCTCCCCGAAGTTGGACGGTGCAGCAGTATCCATTCTATATGTATCTGGCAAACTCGTCATGGGTCTAACCCGTGGTGATGGCAAGATTGGTAGAGATATCACTGATAAATTGCAACATCTTGTCCCAGAGAGAATCGACATTGATGAAACTGTTCAAATTACAGGGGAGGTAGTTTCTCCTAAGTCTATCCCTAACTCTAGAAACTACGCAAGTGGTGCACTCAACCTTAAAGATCAGGATGAGTTTCTTAGTAGGGATGTGACTTTTGTAGCATATGACATGACTCCTAATCTTTTTACCTACTGGAATAAGACTATGGAGCATCTCAATCAACATGGTTTTACTACTGTTATAGATGTAGAAGATGACAAGTATCCTACTGATGGAGAAGTTTTCCGGATAGATAATGTTGTTGATTACTATGCTAAAGGTACTACTGCTCACCACCCCAGAGGTGCCTTTGCTCTCAAAGAGCAGAAGGATGGAGTAGTAACAAAACTACTAGATGTCAAATGGCAAGTAGGCAAGAGCGGGGTCGTAAGCCCTGTAGCAATTCTAGAGCCTGTCATTATAGGAGACGCGGAAGTCGCTAGAGCTACACTACATAACATTGAGTATATTCGTGAACTAGAGCTAGAGATCGGATGTGACGTAGAAGTTATTCGTAGTGGAGAAATTATACCTAGGGTTGTCCGACGCGTAAATATTTAGGTAGACTGAGAAAAAATAGTTCTTGACAAGAACCTTAAAATCTCGTATAATATATGTTCAATTTCAGAGGAGTCTAATTAGTGTTTTCAATTCAAGCCCCCACGAGTTGCCCAAGTTGCAATTCTGACCTTGAGTGGATTAACCATCTTCTTTACTGCCGCAATATGTCTTGCGATAGCCAGTCAAGAAAGAAAGTAGAACACTTCGCAAAGACCTTGAAGATCAAAGGTCTTGGACCCGCAGCTATTGAAAAACTCAATCTTGACAGCATCTTCGATATCTACGAGCTAACCCTTGTAGATATACAGTGTGCTCTTAGCTCTGAGAAACTAGCCGAGAAATTGTATAACGAAATAGAAAACTCTATCGACGCCCCACTCAATATAGTCTTACCAGCACTTAGTATTCCTTTGATCGGCAAGACAGCTTCTGAGAAACTTTCTGCAGTGTGTGAAGACATTTTAGATATAACGCAAGAAAGTTGTCAGAAAGCAGGTCTCGGCCCCAAGGCTACTGAGTCTTTGTTGGATGCTCTATATATGTGCGACTACCCTGTATTTCTGCCACATTCCCTTAAATTTAATAGGAATGTGCTAGTAGCAGATAAAGGTGTAGTATGTATTAGTGGTAGGTTGAAGAGTTTCAAAACTAAAGCTGACGCAACTAAAGTACTATCAGATGCAGGATACAGAGTCGTAGGCTCCCTGACCAAAGAGGTAACAATTCTCATAAATGAGAGCGGAGTAGAGTCAGCAAAAACAACTAAAGCCAGAGAATCTGGTGTAACTATTATTGAAAATCTAAAAGATTTTATTGGAGATTAAATATGGCATTGCCAAAGTGGACCGACGAACGTACTGAACAGCTTACTAGCTTTGTAGGTAACGAATCCCCTATTTCCCAAGCAACTGTTGCAGAAGCCGCAGAACAGCTTGAAACCTCAACTCGCTCAGTTTCTAGTAAACTGCGTAAGATGGGTCATGACGTAGAGCTTGCCTCTGCTTCATCTGCTCGTGCTTTTACGGAAGCACAAGAAGCTACTCTACAGACATTTGTGTCTGATAACAGTGGCGAATATACTTATGCTCAAATCGCTGATAACTTTGAATCAGGCGCTTTCTCTGCTAAGTCAATCCAAGGAAAGATTCTTTCTATGGAACTGACCGATCATGTCAAGCCTGCTCCTAAAGTTGAAGCCGTTCGTACCTATAGCCCAGAAGAAGAGGAAACTTTTGTTTCTATGGTTAATGATGGTGCTTTCGTTGAGCAAATCGCAGACGCGCTAGACCGCAGTGTAAACTCAGTACGTGGCAAGGCTCTTAGCCTACTTCGTTCTGGTGACATCGACGGTATCCCTCGTCAGGAACATACAAAAGGTTCAGCAAAAGAAGATCCATTGGCAGACTTGGGTGATATCTCAAGCATGACAGTAGAAGCTATTGCAGAGTCTATTGGTAAGACTGCACGTGGTGTTAAAACTATGCTGACTCGTCGTGGTTTGGTTGCTTCAGACTATGATGGTGCTGCGAAGAAAGAAAAAGCCGCAGGCTAATCTTTCGTAAATAAGTTGGTAGTAGTTATCTTTTGCCAGATAGCTACTACTTTTTGGTTGGTTGGGAGTTACTTTGAATATTGCTAGTGCGCTTATAAAGCAAGTACTTACGTTACAGGATTTCGAAACCTGGAGTTCCGTTCGTAAG
>NYXJ01000030.1 GCA_002685315.1 Methanobacteriota archaeon | reverse complement strand
AGTGTAACTCTACTAGAGAATATTGACATATCTCATTTCGAGAGTCAACATAGAATATTTGTTGTTCAAAAAATATCTGAATCTTAGCCATCAGCTAATATTGCAACCCCACCCAATACAACGAATAATAATATGTAAAACAGAATTGCAGCTATCGTTAATCCTATTACTATCCAACCCATGATTTGGGCCGCTCTTGCCAAACCATGGTCAGGATGACCTGGCTGATTACTGGTTATCTGTAATGCACCATTAGCGATTATTACTGCTGGAATAGCGCTACAAATTCCACACAAGAAATAAGATATTGCTGCAAGAACCATAGCTAGTACGGCATTTGTTTCAGTATATTGTCCCATCACTGAGTTTCCTGAAACTTGTACAGAACTGCTAGAATTTTTCATAGGATTTGCCCATGGAACTTCATTTTCATTATTAGACCAAGGAACTTCCTCGTCAGAACTCATAAACACTCTAATGCAGTTTGTTATTTCAATTATTCTCTTATGTATTATTGAAATTCTTACGTAGACAATATAATGTAACTACTTTCCTTGGTTAATTTATGCCAGAGATGCCAGAGGTTGAAACGGTTCGTAGAGGTTTAACTCCTCACCTTTCAGGTAGTGTGGTAAGTTTTGTTGATTTACGTAGACCAAATCTTAGGTTTCCATTCCCTGATAATTTTGAAGAAATATTAATTGGTGCTAAAATTGAGAGAATTGATAGAAGGTCGAAGTATCTATTATTCCGTTTATCTAACGGATACACTTGGATGAGTCATTTAGGTATGACAGGAGTTTGGACTGTTGGTTCAGAAGGAAAAGGTAAGCATGATCATGTGTATTTTGAATTTGACGATGGTATGAAAACTGCTGTATACACAGATCATAGAAGATTTGGATTTATGGATATTTTCGAGACTTCAAATGAGTCCGAACAGAAGTGGTTGTCCAGTCTAGGGCCAGAACCTCTTACAGATGATTTTACAGCCCAGGTCTTGAAATCTAACCTTCATGGTAAACGCTCCCCGATTAAGAGCGCCTTACTTGATCAGAGAGTTGTTTCAGGTCTTGGAAACATATATGTTAGTGAAATTCTATTTCGAAGTAAAATCTCTCCAATTANGACTGCTGCAGAAGTTGCGGGTAAGAGTAACAGGGTGAACACCAAGATACAAAGAATTTTTGAGAATACCAATCAAGTGATTGCTGAAGCGATAATGGTTGGTGGTTCCACAATTTCGGACTTTAGAGGTGTTTCAGGGGACTCGGATTTAGGTTATTTCGCTCAACAGTTTAGAGTTTTCAACCGAGAAGGAGAAGAATGTATCAAAGAAAAATGTAAGGGTAAGATACTGAGAATAGTGCAATCCGGCCGTTCAACATTTTACTGCCCCAAATGTCAGAAATAAGTTATTTCAGTACCCATTTTACAATAATTAGTTGTAACCACATAGGAGTAATTTTTGTTAGTAATGGTAATGGTTTATTCACAATTCCTGGCATGACTTCTCTTTTTCCTTTGTGCATTGATTTCACAGCAATTTCTGCAACTTTTTTCACCGGCACAGCCGTTAATTTTTCCATTTTACTGAGTTCCATTCCTGCAACTTCTTGAAATCCAGTCGTGACGTAGCCAGGGCATAATGCAGTAACGGTCACTNCTTTATTTTTCAATTCCTCATGTAATGCTCTAGAGTAGGATAGGACATAGGCTTTCGTGGCACAATATACTGCAAAACTCGGACCTGATATGTACGATGCAATTGATGCAACATTCATGATTCTGCCCTTACCTTTTTTGATCATTAAATTCCCAAAAACATGAGATAATCTTGTTAATGCATGTATATTCAATTCAATCATTTCTAATTGTCTTCCTAATTGCATATCGAAATGATTTCCAAGTATCCCAAAGCCCGCATTATTGACAAGAATATCTACTACTCCCGAATCTTTGATTAACAAGTCAACCCCTTCTTCAGTTGTCAAATCCGCAACTATAACCTTGCAATTTACTTCGTATTGCTTAATTATTTCTAACGATAAATCTTGCAACTCTTTTTCCCTGCGAGCACAAATAATTAGGTCATAATTTCGTGAAGCTAGAGCCTTCGCAATCTCCAATCCGATGCCACTCGATGCACCCGTAATCAAAGCACATTCTCTATTTTCGCCCATTACCATCATTTGACCGATAAAGGTCATCTGATATGATGTTTAGTTTAAATAACTCAAAGTTTTTCTTCAATTTTATAAATCTCAATAATTTTATTAACCGTCGACTCCACCTTCATAGTCCGGCAAGGAAGTTTAGTATTTGGGATAGTTTTGCTTGCCGGATTTAAATTAAATTTAGATATTTTACCATTTAATGAAGGAAGTGAAAAAATAGTTAGAAAAGTTAAGAGAGATATTTGGAGTTTNACATTGGTGAGGTCAGGAGGTTATACAAAAAATAACGAATTAGAAGATGCTCTATTCGCATTCGGTAGAAATTATACTGAGGTCAAAGAATTCCCAAAGTGTCGTTTACCAACAGGAATAGTAAATTTATTACGAAGGAAAAAATTAGATAAAATTGCACTCGAGACAGGTTTTTTTATAGAAATTTCTATGANAAAGAAATCTCTTAGAGAATGGTGTAGATTTGAGCAGATAATTTCAGTCAAACCTAAATCTCATCATTGTGACCACTCACAAAGAGCGATTTTTTCTATATTTGATGGCTTCGATACATTTGAATTAGGCACGAATCCATGGTCTGAGTTTATGCCAAGTCAATTATGGGTTAAGATAAGTTCTCTTGATGACAAAACGTTGGCATGGGTACTAGCTGAAGGTAAAATTCTATATGGAGATATAAATGAACAAAAGACATTGCATGATTTTTCTGAAATAGAGATTAGTTGTCCCAAACCGATTGAATATCTACGTCTCCCACCACCTCCTGATAGACCATATAGCTTCTTTGATGAGTTTTAAAAGAACAACATTGATGTATATTCTATTTCCCAATATAATTTATGACACACAGCATACAACAAAAGCTAACTACAGAATTCATAGGTACTTTCTTTCTTTCTTTAACAATTTGTACAGCAGCAGTTTATGGTTCTGCTGGAGAATATGCTCCTTTCGGTATTGCCGCGACTCTAATGGTGATGATCTATGCTGGTGGTCACATATCAGGAGCTCATTATAATCCTGCGGTCACAGTTTCGATTTACCTTAGAGGAGCATGTGACAAAGATGAGGTTCTACCATACATTGCTTCACAAGTTGTAGCAGCAGTTTCTGCTGCGATAGTTGTCGAGAATCTTTTGTTTCCTGATGCTTTATCTCCAGTAGCCGAAGAATTAGGTACTGATGCGGTAGTTGCTGAACTTCTCTTTACATTCGCATTGGCATATGTGATTCTTAATGTTGCAACAACTGAATCGACATCTGGAAACGGTTACTATGGCGCTGCAATCGCTCTTGTAGTTCTTGCAGGAGCTATAACTGTTGGAAGTATTTCTCTTGCATCATTCAATCCTGCAGTAACTAGCGCGCTGATAGTTTCAGGTAAATTGACACTTGCAGATTCATGGATGCATTTTGTGCCACAGTTTGTTGGAGCAGTTTTAGCAACATATGCGTACAAGTCAACCCAATGAGATAGTTCATAACACCCCCCCCTATTTCCAATTTCATGGTTACTACAGAGCGTAAGAAGTGGAAACTTCGTTCGCGAGAGTCTTCGATGTACGGAACTGACAAGGCTAAAGATCCATTTCCAATAAGTCGGTCTAAGTTGGAACAATGTCACAGTTGTCCAAGATGCTTCTGGTTAGATAGAGTGAAGGGAATAGGTAAACCGGGAATTCCAGGATTCTTACTCAATACATTAGTTGATACTCTCCTCAAGAGAGAGTTTGATGCTCATAGAAAGGCAGTCACTCCGCATCCATACATGGTTCAGAATGGATTGGGTCATATGGTGCCCTTAGATCATCCAATGATGGATGAATGGCGTGAGAATTTCAAGGGAGTCAGAGCTCTAAAGCATGGTTTGATGATTACAGGTGCTGTTGACGATATATGGAAATCTGGAGAAGGTGATACTGAAGAATGGTATGTAGTTGACTACAAATCTACAGCTTCAAATGCAGAAATTACTGCTGAATTATTCCTTGAGGATATATACAAGGGAGGATATGTTCGTCAAATGGCAATCTATCAGTGGTTACTTAGAGAACTCGGGCATCCTGTTTCAACTAGAGGATTTTTCGTTTATGAGAATGGAAATAATGACGCAGAATCTCTACTCAGTGAGGGCACTGATGAAAGTCCGAGAGGAATCCCTCTGAAACCGGCTTTGGTTATTGAAATTGATATAGCAAATGAGGATGTAATTGTTGAAGGAGAACGAATCGATTTAGATTGGGTTGAAAATCTCGTAATTTCAGCTAAAAATTGTCTCGATATGGATTCAGTACCCGATTCAGGAGAGTTTTGTGAACATTGTGCTTATGTTGAAGCAAGGAATAAGAAATTTGCTGGAAATAGAAAAAATTTATACTAAAAAATTTATGGATTAAAGTTTCTTTACATATTTCTTCTAAACTTTCCACCAGTTTCGAATAGTGCTTGTGTAACTTGTCCAACAGTACAGTATTCCACAATCTCCATCATCACTTCAAACAAATTTCCACCTTCTCTAGCTACTTGTTTGAGTCTTGCTAAACCTTCTTCGGCTTCTTTAGCATGAGTCTCTTTAAATGCTTTATTTCTATCTATAACCATCATTCTTTCTTCTTTATCTGAGCGTGTAACTTCAATATCGAACTCTTCCACTGATAGTGAATTATCCACTCCTTCTTCGAAGGTGTTTACTCCGATTATTGGTAACTCTCCAGAATGTTTCCTATGTTCATAGATCATTGACTCGTCTTGTATCCTATTTCTTTGATAATTTACTTCAAGAGCACCGAGAACGCCACCACGCCTATGCATCTCTTCGAATATTTTCAGTATCTCTTCTTCGACAGAATCGGTTAACCAATCTGCAACATGAGATCCTTGTAGTGGATTCTCATTTTGTAACCATCCATATTCTTTTGAAAGAATAAGTTGGATTGCTACTGCATCTCTTACTGTATCTTCAGTAGGTGTTCCGAATGCCTCATCACGTGAGTTAGTATGTAGTGAATTAGCATTATCAGCTAGTGCGTAAAGTGCTTGTAATGTTGTTCGATAGTCATTCCAGGTGTATTCTTGAGCGTGTAATGATCTACCACTACTTTGTATGTGATACTTCAGTTTCTGACCCCGCTCGTCAACTCCGTACATGTCACGCATAGCAATAGCCCAGATTCTTCTACAGACTCTACCAATNACTGCATATTCAGGATCCATTCCATTCGAGAAGAACCAACTGAAGTTTCTCAAGAATTTATTTGCATCTAATCCTCTAGATTTGAATAACTCAACATATGTTAGACCGTTAGATAAAGTCAGGGCTGCTTGAGAAATCGGGTTAGCACCTGCTTCTGCAATATGATATCCTGAGATTGAAACGAAGTAGTGATTTCTTACTTCATTATCGACATAAAACTCTGCAACATCTCCCATCATCCTTAGTGCAGTATCTAGATTGAATACTAATGTATTCTGACCCATTGATTCTTTCAATTGGTCTGCTTGAACAGTTCCCCGTACTGTACTCAGAGTTCTTGCTTTAATTTCAGCATGCTCTTTCTCATCTGGTTTACGTCCATTCTCTTCTTCGAACTTCTTGGCTTGCTGTCTGATTGCCACGTTGAAGAAAGCAGCAAGATGCCACCAATAATTTCCGTTAATTGTTTTTGACACTGAAGTATTAGCAGAACACAAATCAAATCCTTCGAACAATTTTTCCATTTCATCAACCGTACTTATTGAAACTCCACTTTCACATACTTTTCCAAATATGTCTAGTCTTTCTTGTGGATCGTTTCCATACAAGCTAGGTGAATCAAAAGCAACTGATAGTCTGTTGAAGTCTTGGTCTTTAGAAAGGAAGTGGTATCTTTTATTTGTCCTCTCTGCACTACCTTCTCCTGCAAACATCCTAACTGGTAATTCATCCTGTCTCTTGAATGGGAAAACGCCTCCTGTGTAAGGGAATGAACCTGGCATATTCTCTTTCCTAATCCATTGTAATGTATCTCCCCAGTCGCTGTAATCAGGTAATGCGACTCTTGGCATATCTAATCCAGAAAGCGTAGTTTTGGTTGTTTTAACAGGTATATCCTTATTTCGAACCGTATAACTGGTTGCTCCTGAACGATACTCTTCTGCTTTAGTTCTGAAGTTTTCTAAACTTTGCCAAGCACTTTCAGGTATCTCTGAACGAATAGTTTTGGNTTCTTCTTCGAGACCTTGTGCTGCTGTTTTATTCTTCTTTNTTTTCATTTGAGAAGCCGCCGCCTCTAATTGTTGGACTAGACGTATTTTCTCCGCTACTTCTTCAGTTCTAGAATGATAATTTCTGATAGTACTTGAAACTTCAGCCAAGTAACCCTGTCTTTCCGGAGGAATTGGTGAAGATCTATGTGGTAGACCATCTGCTCCTAATCTAGGCTCTGATGAAGAAAATGTTTGTGAATATTTCTCGTTTAGTAAATTACAGAGTTTTTGCCATAATTGGTCAACACCNGCATCTGCGAACTGACTAGCAATNGTTGGTACAACTGGNAGGTCTGAGTTATCTGCATCCCACATCTCTCTATTTCTCTTGAATTGTTTTCGNATTTCTGCTAGTGCATCTTCTGCTCCAGGNCTATCGAACTTATTCAGAACTACAATATCTGCCGAATCTAACATCTCCAACTTTTCTAATTGACTAGGTGCACCATATTCTCTTGTAGTGACATATAATGAAAGGTCAGCCACTTCCGTTATTGCATCGTTCCCTTGGCCAATACCACTAGTTTCTACAATTACTAAGTCGAACCCTACTGCTTTACAAGATTCAATCGAACGACCGATACAGTCAGCAATCTCTCTTCCACTATCTCTACTAGCAAATGAGCGCATGAATAGATTCTCATCCGACAGTGAGTTCATCCTTATTCTATCTCCAAGTAAAGCACCTCCCGTTCTCTTACGAGTAGGGTCAGTAGCAAGTAAAGCGATTTTAGTTCCAGGATTATCTCTTTGAATCCTTAACATCAGTTCATCTGTTAGACTTGACTTTCCAGCACCGCCAGTACCAGTCAGACCAACTACTGGGCATTTAGAACCATCAGTGGATCTAACTCTTTCTAATATTTGATTGAACATTTGTTCATCAGCATTTTCTGCTAATGTCAATAATTTAGAAACTGAAGGATGATTGTTTGCAGTGATAGGTTCTTTCAATGATTCAAATCTTCTAGGATCAAGTAAGTTATTTTTTGATGCCCTTTCTATGGCATCAGAGACCATTCCGGTGAGTCCTAATTCCCTCCCATCTTCTGGAGAGTATATTTTCGCAATATTCGAATCAAGTAAATGTTGAATTTCATTCGGAAGAATAGTCCCTCCCCCTCCTCCAACTAGACTAACGTGGCCAAAATCAGATTTTTCTAGAATCTGTTTGGTATGAGTAAACATTTCCACTGCTCCGCCCTGATATGAAGTAATGGCTACACAATGCGCATCTTCTTGTATCGCTGCTCTAGCAACTTCATCTGCACCTCTGTCATGACCTAAGTGGATGACTTCACATCCCATAGATTGGAATATTCTTCTGAAGATTCCTATTGCGGCATCATGGCCATCAAAAATAGCCGCTGCGGTAATGATTCTTAGCGGTGTTCCACCTGCCTCAGCAGACTTTTGCATGTACTCGGGATACTACTTACCCCATTTAATGCGCCGATTGAAGATTATGGCAATTACAATAAATAATAATAGTGTGTTTCATTAATTTCTGTTCTTATAAGGCCTTTTCTTATTCAATCCGGGTAAGTATTCAATAGGTATTATTTATTCGCGTAATTGGAGATAAGGTGTTATGTTGTGCCCTAGAGATGGAACTGTACTGATATCACCTGTTGAAAGTGGGAAATCANTATTCTCTCGTAATGGAATTTTCCATTGCCCTACTTGTGCAGGTTTAGCTATTAATTCTGAGGCAGCATCTTCAAAAATGTGTAGTGAAAAATTAGAATTAATGCATGATGGATTCAAAGATGAAGGGACAGCAATAGACCTTTGTTGTCCATTTTGTGAGAGTGGCATGAAAGTTCGAGACTTTGCATTCAGGAAAATTGATGGTTCTTTAACTGAATTAATTGAGATTGATGGATGCACTGAGTGTTCATCATTTTGGCTTGATTCAGGAGAATTACAGAGATTATCACCACCTATTGATAATGGTCAAGTGAATTCCAATTCAGAGGCAAGATCTCTCGCAGTTGTTTTTGACTTACTTTTCCATCTTCCGTTCGTTTTGTTATAACTGGGAGGTTTTCTGATATGGTAGATAATGATAGTCCATGGTGGGGGCCAGATAAACAAGANCAATCATCTCGAACTTCTTCCGATACGCCAAAGAATGTTTTTTCTGGTGATGTCAGTAGTTTTTCTACCCCCNAAGCAGTTAATGTTACTCAAATGAAAGATCCAAATCAATTTCTAATTTCTCAATTTCTTATTGGATTATTCCTAGTCCCTTTAATTGCAGGTTTTTTAATGTCTCTGCTGGTACTTGTAATAGAGCCTGGAGGTCAAGATAATTGGTATTATGATAGNAACTATCAACCAATTTTTGATGATTCAGTAGAAATTAATGACGAAGATTACAACACATTAACTGTAGATTTTAATATCCCAAATACTGATTTGTATGAAATTGATGATAATNATTACTATTTCTATACTGGAGTTTCTGTTTATGGTGACGATTGGGATGATTATGGTGACTGTTACTTTGATGTTGGATACAACCGTCTGAACACATTTGTTGAATCTGAAGATAACAGAAGATGGTATCCAATGGAATGTTATGGTGTTCTTGAAGACTATAATTTCTATTTCCTTAAGGATGGTCAATCTATAACCTATGCTACAGACTATCAATCTCAAATCGATGGCGTCTATGTTGAAGGTGATGAAGATTCTGATGTNTCTAGAATTTTACTCGACTTACTGCCATTTATAATTCCTGTTNCTTATTTTGGAATACTTGTTTGGAGTTTTGTATCTAAGAAAAAATCACTTGGTTTTGGGCTATTAGGAGGTATTTTCGTGGCACCTTTCTCATTCTGCTTCTCAATGATATTCCTTAGTTTATTCTTCTGGGATTTGTGATTACTAAATCACTCCACCAATCATTAACCCTGCAAAAATAAACATGAGTATCCCCATCGCTCCATCAATAATATGTGAAATTGATTTTAGTTTCTCTACACGCTGACCGGTAGTTAATACAAGTGCCACTGCTACGTACCAAGTCCCATCAATAATCATCCCCAATGCTCCCATTCCTAGAAGAGTTTCAAAGCTCACGTTATTTTCTATAAATGGTGTATATAAAGCTAGCATCCAAGCTAATATTTTCGGATTCAGTAATGCTATTGAAAAACCTTGAATGAAACCTTGTTTGTCGTTATTATTATGAGAATCTGAGTTATTTCCTACTGTCGGACCTTTCCTAGCATGACTTAGAAAAATATATCCTAGCCAAATTAAGATAAAAACTCCTGCCCATTTCAATCCTGTTTCTGCAGTCTCATGAATTGAAATTGCTGTTGCAAAGGCCCCTGCTGCAAGAAATGCGTATATCCCGAATCCTATTCCATGACCAACTCCAGTCATCACCCCTTGTCTTCTNCCTCCAGATAGAGTATTTCTTAGAACAACGGCTAGAGATGGACCCGGACTCATTGCTCCCAAGCAAAAAACAGTCGCGAGAGCAATCCAGGACTCTGGTGTCATTGTATCACAGAGTCTTAAGCGCCTTCATACATTGCTTCTATTTCAGATGCCCAATTTTCTCTAATCTGAATTCTTCTGATTTTTAGAGTAGGGGTTAATTCGCCAAAGTCAACATTAAGATCTCTTGGTAGAATCTTAAATTTCTTTATCTGTTCAGGATTACTGAATTGTCCATTCANTTCAGTCACATGTGCTTGCATCTCTGCATGAATCTCCTCACTATCTGTATAATCTGCTAGAGTCTTTCCAAAGCTTTCTAGAGTCGAGATTTGAACTGTAGGNTCTTTCGGTATTTTCGCTGGATCCATACCGTGTTTATCTCTTAGAATTGCTCCTACATCTAATGTGAATAGAGCACTACAGTATTTTCTTCCATCTCCAATTAACATACATTGGGATACCATTGGAATAGACTTCATGGTTTCTTCTATTACGAGAGGTGCGATATTTTTTCCNCCAGAACTCACATACAATTCTTTTATNCTTCCAGTGATTTTTACATATCCATCTGAGTCAATTTCACCTTTATCTCCGGAATGCANCCANCCGTCNGAATCAATTGTATCAGCAGTNGCCTCNGGATTTTTGTAATATCCTTTCATGACGTGTCTTCCTCTAAATAGAATCTCTCCACTATCNGAAATCATTAGNTCTGTNCCACTGAATGGTTTGCCAACAGTACCAAATTTGTGATTTTTCTTGTAACCTAAACTTGCACCNGCTGTGGTTTCTGTCATTCCATATCCNTCATACAATGGTATATCGAGTGTATGGAATAGTTTCAGAATATCAGGATTNATTGGAGCAGCGCCTGTTATAGCATATACACAGTTAGACATTCCAATCGCTTCCTTCGCTTTCTTCTTGATAATTCCGCCTAGAATTGGAACTTTAGCTAATTTTATTTTCCCTCCAAGTTTTGCAACTAGATTACTGTATACCTTTTCATAAATTCTAGGGACTCCAATGAATAGATGAGGCTGGACTTCTTTGGCAACATCAATTACATTCAATGGTGCATCTACAACAGTCATATGAAGACCCCATCTGATGTGTGCATGACAATCTACCAGTTGGCCGAAAACGTGAGCACATGGCAACCAAGAAACATAGCCCCATCCTCTTTTGAATTCTTGTAACTTCCAAACTTCCGCAAGCTCGAAATCAATATTATCATGACTCAATTCCACTCCTTTTGGATTACCAGTTGTACCTGATGTATAGATCAATGAAAATGTGTCATCCGGAGTAATGCTTGATACTCTTTTTTCGATATCAGAGTAATCCACATCTGCTCCTTTCTGAATAAAATCCGACCATGACATGCACTTAGGATGTTCAGGCATATCTACTCCATCCATTACCACAACAGTTTCTACCTTGTCTAATTTATCCATTATTTCATGTAATCTGTAAGCACACATTTTCTCTTTGTTGCCACCATCCATA
>NYXJ01000029.1 GCA_002685315.1 Methanobacteriota archaeon | reverse complement strand
CCATTAGATGTGTTTACAAGTGCACCGTTATTTTGATTAATCTCTTGTATGGTATAGTTTACTTCGGATTTAATTACTTCATTCAGATAAATTTTTGAACCATTTTCGTCTAAAATTTTAATCCAAAAAATATCTATATTATCTCCGTTATGGAGACTCCCTGAGGTCTCAGAATCCAATTCTATTTCATTCCATCTTTCATCCGGAGTATCTATCCATTTGGACTCTGGTGCATCAGAAAATTTCACTCCATCCATAACTCTTAATGGATTTAATGAAAGGTTCCACCTAGTTGTTTCACTTGATTTAATCCAAATTTCCAAAGAAGATGTATTTTCATTTGATTCAATTATATCGGGACAAAGTCCATTTGTCAAAGAGATATTTTCTTTATCTCCGTAATAGTCTATCAAAAATAATTCAAATATAACGCCCTCATTGGTTGCGGCACAAATTAGTGATATTTTCATATCTGCACCCATACTAAACAAGATAGAATCTCCATTTGAATCAGACTTAGCAATATATGATTCATAATACCAAGAAGTATCATAGGTTAATGGATCTCCATGATCCCAAGGAATTTGTAATTCTTCCCCATTACCATATTCATTAGTCTGATTATTCCTATATAATTCAAATTTGTATGGTTGAACTTCTTCATCGGAAGTAGAAATAATTCGAATCCATAATTCGTTTTCTTTTGGGTATTCAAAAAGATTCTCTTGTTCGCTTAAGTCATTTGAAACTAATTGTTTCACACTGTCATTTCGATGCCACAGTTCAATTTTAATGTCATTGTCACCAGTAATTTCAGAGATTACAATAATATCTCCTGGTTCTCCAAAAATTTGTATGGAATCTTTGTCAGAATGATTGTCTAAGACTCCTATGAATTCAATATTTCTTTGATTCCCCTCTATTAACGAGTTACAATTACCAAGGAAGCAATTGTCTTCGGTGATTAATGTATAGTAATCACCTGGATTTCCTGGAGAAGGTATTGAATCTATTAAATCTGAATCTTCAATGTTAGACAAATCATTAACCATTATCATATCAATTAAAACATCATTAATACTCAAATCTGTACTTGAAAATAAACTAACAATCGCTCCTTCTTCAAGAATTCCACCCCATTCTAATTCATGGCTATCTTCTAAACTAATAATATCTCCATTATTATTAATCTCAAGAGTTAATCCGGAACAACTAACTTTCAAGCATGAAGCACTGTACCAGAAAGGCCCCTCAAAAACAATAATTTCTTCAAAAATTATATTTTTTTCTCCATTTTGTCCACTAACGACCATAATACTTGAACTGATAAATAGTACTGTTATCAGTAGTGCAGCGGTACGTCTCACACCTCTTCGGACACGGTCTCCTCTTAGAATGCTTCAAGCGAAATGCTTCGTCCGCACTATGTATGGAAGAGAGGCCGTTGGCTCGAAGCGTAGTCGCTAGACAGCGTTTTGGGCGTTTATTTAGCCTAGGTGATCGTAATTCACCTAGTTCTTGGACTCCTGCTATTATTCTAGGTAATGATGATGAAAAATTATCATATTCAATGGCACCTTTTGAATATTCTAGAGATTCTAGTAGTTTACCTGCTAAAATTTCTATTAAGACAAGAACAAATCTTACTTTACCCTTCGATCAGTTAGATACATGGGTTGCTAGTGAAGGATTAGTTCTCCCACCAAGCTTAGTAGAATCTAATTCTGGAGAATTTGGTATTGGAAAAGAAATATTGCCTGTCTCTTGGCAATCTTTACATCATGATTTAAGTCTCAATAATGAAGATCTAGTGCCCTCAATAATTATCCTAACTGATGCCCCACAATTAGCCAATCAAAAAGGCTTACTATCTGAGGCGCTATATATCATCAGAACGCGTTTCCCTTCATCATTAATTTGGACACCAGGGATAGGTGGACCAGATAACTGTGCAATTTTAACATGGATGGGTGTTGATATTTTTGATCTAGGGAGATCAAGGCACGCCAGTTCTCTCGGGGTTATTTTATCAGAAAATGGTCCGAGAGAAGTCGAGGAGTCAATAGATGAAGATTCCTCTATGAAGTATCAAATTCAATCTTGGAAAAACTCACTTGCAGCAACTAGAGTCGCGATTAGAGAAGGTAATCTGCGTGAATTAGTAGAGAAACAGTCTATCTCCAGTCCAAGGTCAGTAGAGAGGTTGAGAGTCCATGATGCTAGGATGTCTAATTTAGATGGTGGGGAATCAGGCTTAGCAAGAATCAAAGGTCAATTTCATGAACTCAGATGTCACAGTTTTTCCAGTCGTAACGACCCTCTTATCCAAGATTGGCGTAGAAGAGTTTCTGATAACCATCAGCCCCCCTCTCACCAATCTAAAGTGATGGTGTTGTTACCTTGTTCTGCAACCAAACCTTATCGTCTATCTGCTTCACATAAGAGATTTAGTCGTTCAATCATATCCAACACAATCCATGAGGTAATAGTTACTGCACCACTTGGCTTAGTACCAAGGGAACTTGAAGACATCTGGCCTGCTGCCAACTACGATATTCCTGTGACTGGGGACTGGGATATTGATGAACTAAAAACAATCCGTGAAATGACTCATCAGTATATTTCTAGAAATAATTTTTCAAGAGTTTTAAATCACAGTGGAATCGATATAGAGCATGAATCAATAGAGATTATAGATACTAGGAAGGGATTAACTGCAGGCTCTTCCGAAGCTCTAGAATACCTTCAAAAAATGGTTGAAAAATCTGTAAATGACTTTTCCTTAGAAGATCCTAAAGAAAGTAAACATAGGCTTGGGAAACTACGCGCTCTTTCTAGATTTCAACATAATACTGATGATTGGTTGGACGGTACAGGAATACAGGGAAGACCTCCAATTTTCACAATCCGTAAAGAAGGTAAACAATTAGCATTATGGAACCCCAGACTAGGCCGTTTCTCATTCACTAAAGCATGCCTTCCGCTATTAGCAGAAAGTAATAAATTTCCAATTGTTAATATTGCACCTGAGATCGACTGGCGCGGTGATTTGTTTTCTTCCAATGTAATAGATTATCAAGGTAGTATCCGGATTGGAGATGAAGTTTTAGTATACCAGAATAATCAACTTATTGGTTCTGCTAGAGCCGAAGCGGCAGGTTGGGAATGGCCAAATGGACCCAGTAGATTGGCGCGTGCTCAACACAGATTGTAATAGGAATTGGTTGTTTGAGTTTGCGTAGCGATTAAAGAGGGGCAGCAAGTCGGGCGGCTACCTGAGGTCTTCATATGGCACGCATGCACAGCAAAGGAAAAGGAACTAGCGGGTCTTCTAAGCCCAATAATGATACAGCACCTTCATGGTCTGAATCAGATAAAGGGACTGTTGAGGAATTAATATTAAAATACGCTAATGAGGGACATTCTTCAGCAAAAATTGGAACTTTACTAAGAGATATGCACGCAGTACCAGATGTCAGATTAGTTATGGGTGAAAGAATTTCACAGACACTTTCACGTAATAATTTAGATTCTACATACCCTGAAGATATGATGAATTTGATGCGAAAAGCATTGAGCCTTATCGATCATCTTTCAAGTAATAAAAAAGATTTACACAATCGTCGTCAATTAGAACTTTGTGAATCAAGGCTTCGCCGTCTAGCAAAGTACTATGTTGGAACAGGGCGTATATCTTCAACATGGACATACAAACGCGATCAATTGAGATTGATGGTTGAATGATTCTTGCGTATAAGATTTGAACTACCCCCCTACTCGAAGTACTATGAGGCTACTAGTTGATGAGAGTCAGTTTTCCTTGGTCTCAGAAATTCTATTTTCTGCTTCGAAAGAAATTGGAAGGCTGAATGAACCATTATTACTACTATGCTTACCTACTTTATCTTCATCTTTTTCGATGGCAGCGATAGAATCATCTTTAGTAGATAATGGGGTCACCTATCGTAGAAAATTTTCCATTGAGGAACCAAATAATTCTCCTTGGATTAAGATAATTGATGATAATTCAGAAAAGACCTCTCTCGAAACTAACCCATTTAGATTGACAATATCTACATTGATTGTTGACGGATTAATCAGCCATAAAGGAGACTCAAGAAAAGGACCTTTGACTTCTGTTGCACAAGCTCATGCTCTCGCTCAATTAATATCACCAAATGGTCAAAGAACACGTAGATTACGCCCATGGTTAATATCTGGGAATTGGATTAATTCTGCTATGGATAATACCTACGACCCCCTTTATTCTGCATTAAGAGATATTCTCTTAGAGGAGGGAGTAATCAAGGTAGTTCCAATTCCAGAAGTTCCTGAACCAAATATCTCTGAATATGAATGGATAGATGAAAATGTGTTAAACGCGATTTCTTCCAGGTGGATAAGTCTTGATTTGGAAGGTAAAGCCAGAGTTTTATCTAACTTAGTTAGAGATTCATTAATTAAATCAAAGCCTTCAACTTCTAGATTAGAAGAAATTGTGTGGCATTGTGTTTTGGCACCGGGATGGTCTACAGATTTAGCCGGACAGATTTCCTCTGCTAGATTATATTGGGATGAAAATAATTCTAATATCGCGTCTAGCAAAGTTATTGACAAATTAATTAGAGACGGAGTGATATAGTTACTCTTCAATTCTAAGCATTACTTCGCATCCAGCACATTCTATCCTTAATGGCCTAACTTTTGATTCAACAGCATTACTCGTGCCACAAGACGGACATTCGATTCTAGGTAATTTATTTATTCCACTTCTATCTTTACCTAATTTCGGAGACACAAGTGAAATTGGGAATACTAACAAGACACTCGAGGCAACAATTGCGAGAACTATTTGCATTGGCATACCCAATACGTAGATTACCAACGATAATCCCCCTAAGGATGATACAGAGATTAGAGCTGGTGCGCTACTTCTATTCCTGGTCAAGAATAATCCCATGCCGATTGCTATGCACAAGGCGAAAACACATAGCATGGCAGAAATTAGAGGGCTGAATGCCATGTTTCCAGATGGCAGAAATTCAATTCTAAAATTTTCATCTACATCTATATCATTTTGTTTAATATTAATTGATTCTAAGAAAATCCATCTTCTATGTTCGAAATCAATATTCTCCGCTGAAACAGGACCTAATCCAGCTAACATAGAAGTTTTAATTTCTAAATTGATATTTACCTCATCCCAATAATTATTTGAAGGATTACGAATAAAATTTTCAATTACCAGCTGTCTTTCATTATCGACTACAGAATATGAAGTTTCAATCTTAATAGTGATTTTTTCAGCAGCAAAAGATCTTGTTCCACCCATGTCTATTTGATACTCCGTAGGTCCTAAATCAACAGGATTTATTCCAATAATCGATTCAATATCTAACGACAAACCATTTTGCATAAATGATCTCATGTCTGAAGACGAACCAGTAATGTGAGATGTTAATGCTAGTAATTCATCATCGTCTACTTTACCATTATTTCTATGAGATGTTGCAACAGAATCAGAATATGAATTTAAATTTTTCCACCAACTATTTGAATCTAAGCTTGTATTGCCGATATTATCCATCCCCCATCTCATCCATTGAGACATAGCACTGTCAAAGGAGATTTCAATTTTCTTTTCTATTATATCTCCTTGAAACTCTATATCTATTTCAACACTGATTTCAGAACCGCTATCTCTCAGAGGTTCTGAAGATGGATAATAACTTCCTCCTCCTCCATTTTCGTCGTCAACATCTATGTTGTGATTTTTTGATGCAGATATTTCCAATCCTGATTGAGGTGACAAAATGAATTCAGTAGAATAAGTGCCGCTATCTGTTCCTTCGGGCATTTCCCAGACAAATGTTACTTCAACCCCTGATTCCAGAGGAGTTGCAATTGGGCTTAGAGTTAATGGGGTGCCTTGAAGATTGAAATTACCGCTAGATAGAGACCACATTTCTCCTCCAAATCCTGAGTCCAATATTATTGGGAAATATACAAGTCCTGAAGTAACACTCGCCTCTTTAATTTTGATATCCACTAATGGCATTGCAACAGTGACTTTTCCTATGGAATCTTCTGAACCCCACTTGAAAGTCAACCCTGCATCTTGTGTAGGATTTGAGAAAAGTAAACTATTCACAAAAAGAGATACTTCCAATTTATCTCCATCATTTATTGTCCCTGAGGAAACTTGTACATTAATTTCCATGTTCCCTTCTGCATTTAGAAATGGCTCTACTCCATTAAGTCCAGAATTACCTGAATAAAATGAGCCCCCGATTCTGATATCCAAAGTAGCATTAATTGTTACTCCTACTGCGCCCTCGACTAAGTAAGGGATTGTGAAAGTCCAGGTCTCTTCTGGATAATCCCCCTCAGTCCCCCATATTATTTCCCATGATCCTACCTCGACTTCTCCTTGTTGTAATCCTGCTGTGACGGTCGCTTCTTGTTCGTCAGAAAGCTCATTTTCGAATGGTGAAAGCTTACCATTGGAAGCTTCATCCAATAAAAACAGGTAAAACCCCGTATCGCTACAGCAGGACGCATCTTGTCCTCCAGCATCTTGAGCATATGCGGGGGCAGTACAAAAAGAAAGCAACAATAGTCCAACTATGGTCAAAGACCTAGTGGCCAAGTGCCCGTTCATGAACTCCTGTGGTTAACTTATCAGACTTCAATGCGACGCTTAATAGATACAAATTAATACAATTTAACCCTATTATTAATTTATCCGTGCAACCAAAGCAGTTCTATGACATCATCATTAATAGATTCGATTTTAGCATACCCTACTCTTTCTAATTGAACTATATTATTTTTTATAATTTGAATGTCCTCGATTACACCTTCTTGAATAATTAATTCATCACCATTTGGGATTGTCAAAATTGCTTTTTTACAAATTGATTTTGGAACCCAATGTACAATTGGTCTCTTATCGATACGATCTATGGATTGAATAATTCCTGCAGATTCTTCTATTTTAATATCTGCAAAATCTTTCAAACGAATTTGTGTTTTCTCTAAATCTTCAGTTTCTACATAAATTTCTAAATCTTCCAAACTCCATTCTCTGTGACCCTCAATTTCATTTAACGGATGCTTATTTAGAATCAATTTTTTCTGTATTTTAATATTATTAGTATCCAATTTAATTTTTTTAGGATTTCTGACAAAAATTCTTCTTTCACATTTTGAATCAATTTTACTAGAGTTAAATGACTCAATTGTTTGTAGAGATACAGAAATATCTTTTTGCGTCAATCCAAGGTCTACCCAATAATCTCTCATTGCCTCGGAATCAAAACCTCTTCTCCTAAGGGCCCTNAGTGTNGGTAACCTCGGGTCATCCCATCCTGAATAATTCTTATTTTCTATTTCTTTTCTCATACCGGATGTAGAAAAACTTCCAAACTCATGAATCTTTACTCTACCCCAATACATNGTTTCAGGATAATCCCAACCAAAATGATTGTACAGCAAAGTTTGTTTTCTGGTAGAATCCATCAAATCTTTACCTCGGATAATATGNGTGACTCCTTGTTCNTGATCTTCTATTGCACTTTGAAAGTCTAATAGAGGCCAAACTTTGTATTTATCACCAACCATTGGATGGTAAGAATGTTGTATTCTTAACGCAGGCCAGTCTCTAAGTGCTGGATTCGGGAGATTCATATCTGTTTTTACTCTTACAACTGCCATACCCTCGGTAAGTCCTCCAATCATCATTTCATTCCAATCTGAAAGGTTTTCCCCAGGGTCTTTATTCCTACATCGACATTCTTTGGAGTTATCTCTTAATTTCTTAAAATTTTCTGCAGAACATTTACAGACATAGCCGAATCCTTCATTTAACATTTTAACAGCATAACGCAAGTAGGTTTCCATCCTTTCAGAAGCTCTAACTATGATATCTGGTTTTTTACCTGTCAACCATTCATAATCTTCTTCAATCCAACTATATGCTTCTTTTAGTGGAGGTTTAACCTTAGAATCTGTGTCATCAAATCTTAGAACTATTTTTCCATCATAAATTTTAGCATACTCAGAATTAATTGTAACTCCTCTAGCATGCCCTAATGTTAAGGGGCCATTAGGATTTGGTGCAAATCTTAAAATTACCTTTCCATTAACTGCGTTTGATAAATTTTTCAAACCAGTCCTTTTAACTTGTTTTTGCCTATTTAGGGCCTCTGGGTTAGTATTTTCCAAGATCTGACGAACTACTTCAATACCTTCATTTTGAGCCAAATAATTGGCATTTTCGACTTCAGTATCTACTAATTGCTTTAATTCCCTTGCTCTGCTTCTCAAATCGGATCTTTCCCCTAGTATCCTTCCTAATACCGAACCTGACTGTCCAGCGCCATCGTATTCAACAGCATTTTGAAGAGCATATTTTCTGACAATATTTTCGATTTCAGAACCCCATTCTGCCGCATCAGTCATATTATCATCCTCACCAACAGACTTCTACATTTCATTATTTACCAATCACTAATGGATGATTGTTTACTATTACCCTTTACTAGACTTCTTTTCGGTATAGGTTTTCGATTCTCTTTTAGCCAGATATTTTCTGTTGTTACCCATGACCATCTCAAAAATTTATTTGGATATTCACCTTTAACTAAATTTTTTATTGCGACTCTAGTTTTCGGGTCTGAAGGATAACCACTGCCAATTTCTAAACCTAATAATTGACCTATTTTTTCAATTTCCTTGTCTCTATGAACTTTTGCAAGAATACTTGCTGCGCCAACTAGTATATTCTCTAAGTCCATTTTATGTTGCGATTTAATAGACCATTGTCTCCAACTTGAACCTAATGAGGAACCAACACGATCTCGAAATCTTTTTTCATCGGTATCACAAGCGTCCAAATATATTTCTCCATTATATTTTTCAGCCTTTGTAGCAACTATTGCTTCTTTGAATAATTCAACTTCTAATTTATTTAGATTAGTAATCTCTCTTTCAGTATCTATTCTCGAGGCACTACAAGTAATTAATCCAATATCCCACTTCCTTTTCTTTGCCTGTAAAAATATTTGCTCTGCTAGGAAAACTCTTTTTTTCTTAGATAAAGACTTAGAATCTTTAGCGCCGATCCTGATTAAAAATTCTACATCGGCACTTGGCATACCCAAAGCACAAACAACAAGTGGCCCTATCGCAGGACCTCTTCCTGCCTCATCAACTCCCAATTGATACATTTACTCCTCTTTCTTTCTTTTACCTAATTTTGATAGTCTTGATTCAAAACTATCTTCATTTAAATTAGAGTTCTGTGGATGTATTTCTTTTTCTATATTAATATCATCAGCCAATTCTACAATATCATCAAGTGCCTCTTCAGTCATTGCCTTATCTAGGGAGTTGCTAGCCATTTTAATATCAAACTTAGAAGTAGTATTAGTCTTAATCGGTTCCTTTGCCTTAGATTTACTCATGAAATCAGACTCAAAACCTTTAGAATCTATAGTTTCATTTTCTATGAAAATTTTCGTTTCGGTTTTTTTCATGAATTTTGACATCCATTCTCCTGCAGTAGGGGTATCTTCTTCTGAAGGTAACCCCAATCTTTTCCTATCTTGTTCTAATCTGTATTGAATAGCTTTGACTACCCCAATACTTCCAAATATTATTACAACAAGGCTGATTATCACTGTTTGCCATACTCTAAAGAATTCAATAATTATTGAACTTTCATCTTCATTATTTACATTATCAAAATTTTCTTGGAATAAATCTTTGTCTTCAGTAATACTTTTCTCATAAATTATTCTAGGATCTCTAATTGATCTTGCTTCAATTGATAGTGTAGGGCCTTCAATGAAAAACATAGTTTGAGAAATTTCATCATAAGAAATATTCATCCACGCAGTGAAATTAATTGATTCCCCTATCTCGACATCTAGTACCTCAAATGAACGTGGATTGTCAGAACTTTGCTCTTCTGCTTCTGGCGGCAACTCTAGTTCAAAGTCGGTGAAGATATTACAGTCTAAATTCACCACTATTCCATCATTAATATTACCTTGATTTTCCATTGTCCATCGTGCTGAGATATTTACGGTTCTCTCTTCATAATTATAATCATGATAATAATCTTCATTAATTAAATTCCAACTAAAATAGTCTCCGGCTGTAACTTCGAAACTGACAGTTTTAGGGCTCCATCCATCAACCCATAATTCGACTATTATTTCAGCATATTCGCCAGAAAGAACTCCTTCATTTATACTGGCATTTAGATAAATTTGATTTTTTATCTCCCCTGGGTCTAAACTAATAATATTCTCACTAATTTCAAGGTTAATCCAGCTAGGAGTATCCTTAATATTTAGTTCATAATCATATGGTATATCTCCTGTATTCTCCACAATTAATTCAGTTCTGCAACTATCTCCCGGTTTAGTTTCGAATTGACAATCTATGTTAATTAGTTCTAGATTTCCTCCCGATCTAGGGACTATATTTACTCTCTGTGTGACATTAACTGCTTCATCAGGAATTGCCGTACTCCAAACTTTGATCTCAAAGAATATTGTACCTGTAATTAGGTATGGTGATTGAATCTGAAATCTAATTTTTCCAGTTTCATTAGGCCACATTGCATTCATTTCCATTTTGTCCTGTATGAATACATTCCAATCTTCTAATGCAAATGCTTGGGAAAAATCTCCTAATCCGCTTCCATTTTCATCAACAGGTCTCACACTAACTGCAATATCTCTTTGAGTATTACCCAAGTTTCTAGCAGTAATTTCTATCGTTGCTACATCATACGGNGAAATCGAGTAAGTNCCTCCTCCNTCTACAATCTCAACTCCGTGGAAGTAACCATATCTCATTGAAAAATTATACCAATCACTACTTCCTGTATTATTAGAATTTATCTCCATTGAAAATTGATGTAACGAGTTCGCCAGAGGCATCCCATTCTCAGTGAGGGGAGCAGTAATTGAGAATTCTGTCCATTCAGTAGCATCAGATAATATTTCAAAATCAAATCCATTTGTTGTATCAGAAGAATATTCCCAATTAATAATCCAATTATCAGGACCATGAATTTTTATATTTACTACATCGTTACTTTCTGCTAGATTTGAATAATTCACATTTAGATTGATTAGAGCACCAGGGTCAATAGAAAAAACTGATCCGGAATCTGGTCCAAATTCTACTCCTGGTCCTTCTTCTATTTCAAATGGGTACAAGTATTCAGGAGTATTATTGAAAACAGTATCTGCAGCCGCTTCTTGTAGTTCTAACGATCTTTCTACAGATATTCCTTCAGGAAAGTTTTCCCCAACGGGGGACTCTCCAGTAATAACTGCATACAATACACAAGATGTAAGATAAGTTCCATCTAATGATGGATGTGACCCGTCTGAATAGAGGCTTGAGAAGGAATTTTCTCCTTGTGAGGGGTCTATTCCCGTATCATTTACCTGATTGTAGATGTTTTTAAACGCAAGACCAGCCGGTGCGATAAAAACGGGTTTTTCAAGAGTAGTTGAGTTTTCAAGATACATTTCATAACCTTGCTGAAGATGTAGTTGCATTGTCAAATAATCGGGGTTCCTATCTGTATTTGTCCCATCTTTTCTCCCCCAAGTCATTAGTAGAATTGTCTCTCCTCCTTCAGAATTTATTCTTTCGTTTAGATCTTTAACAGCATCTTTACTTTCGATCCAAAATTCAGAACTGGTTGTGAATGATGGTACCTGACTTTGTTCTTGTAGAACAACATAGTCATGCCCTTCAGCAAGCTTCTGATTTAATTCACTATTTTGTTGATTTGCATCTTCTAAATGTTCTGATAATCTCATACCTCCTCCAGTTACAGATTCAACATCCGAGTTTTCTCCTGAAACATCCAATATTCTTTCTAATTTTATATTCAAATCATTATAATCTGTGTAAGAATTACCAACTAGTAATAAATCCAAACTTATTGTATTTTCATGATCTTGTTCATGGTCTCTTGAAATAGTACTCATTTGGTAATTTAATGTATTATTATCTATAAAAATACCTACTTGCATTAAAATCAAGGCCGCAATAAACACTGCCGCGAAACCTCGCCTCATATCGCATCCTGAATGTTCTACTCTTTCATTATCTCGCTGTTTTGTTCAGAAAACAGGGAAGTATTCAAGTCCTTAGTTGCTTCTGTAGTTTCATGGCGCCCATATGGCCATTCAGAAAGAAATCTTCTGAGAGCAAAAAATCTTCATCAATTGAAGAAAATATTGTAGTAGAATATGAAAGAGAAGTTAGAAGTGAGAAAAAAGATGAAAACAACCGCTCGCACCTTACAAATAAAACTTTTATTGATGCTATGGCTTTACTCTCAGATGAGACCAAATGAATGTAAACTAAAGTAAAGGATCAGGTATCGTCCTACCTAGTGCATCTACATCAAATTCTCCTGCTTGGATTGGAACTTTCAAACCAAATTCGAATGACACTTTTGGATCGATTTCTCCTATTTGCCCTACTTCTATTCCGTCAATTATTACTCTGGCTCCTCTTCCTTTTATCCAAGGTCCCTCTTCTTGATTAATTCCTTCCCACTTTACTTCTGAGAGATTGGCTCCTAAGTCTCTCAGTAACGAACTAGCAATGCCCTTTGCTGCAGAAAATCCTCCACCAACCTCTGCACATGCCCATGAAAGACGAGTTTTGTTTTCTGAATCTCTAACTACGTCTCCTAACTCATGTACTCTCTGAGGTAGTTCATGATGTCTATTTGCTGCAAGGAGATTTAGTAGTGATGGGAGAATATACTGTCTTAGCATCGTATGTTCCTTAGTAATTGGGTTAGAAATTATCGTACTTTTATTTTCTTCAATCCATCTAACTCTTTCGAATTGGTCACGTTTGTTAGATAGTGTTAGGCTTTGAGTTTCTTGTAGTCCGAGAGCACATAGGCTGGAACTAATCCTCCTCTTAAGGTTAGATGACGGTAGAGGGATCGCATCCAAATGTACAGCNGATAACTGTTCTGGCAGATTATCATATCCATATCCTATAGCAATATCTTCTACGATATCAACTGGATGCATAATGTCATTTCTCCATCTNGGCATCGAAATAACATGCTCTTTCTCTCCTACTATACAATCTGCCCATTTCTCAATTTTATCTGGTCCATTAGTCACGGTTCTTGTTTCTATTAATTCCCCACCCATTTTTTTTATTGAGTCTGCAATTTCTGTTTTGCTTAATTCGATTCCAAGAATATTTCTAATTAATCTGTCAGGGACTCTGTGACTTTTCGGATCTCCTCTAGGGACGTTTAATGATTCTTGATCCCAGTTTTTAATTTGAATCGATTCAATAACGCCTCCTCTTTCTGCAAGTGATAAACATATCAATAGTAAACATGCCTCACAAGATCTTTCATCCCATCCTGTCACATCAATGAAAAAATCTCTTGTTTGCTCATTTACGGTAGTATGATCACCGTTGATAATTGGTGGGAATGAAAGAACTCTATCTTCATCATCTATAATCACTGGATATTCTTTCAATTCTGACATTAGATGAGCATATTCTTTCCCTTTGGGGTGTAATTTCAATATATCCTCAATGCTCATTTCCTTTTTTTCTGCTAGTGGGGTGAACTTGTATTTTTTGTCAACAGAAATTACTTTGAATGGTGGACTTAATTGTGATAAATCATGAACTCCGATTGAAGCGAATTTTCTTTTCCTACCCAGAGTTAAGTGTAACTTTTCTTGATGGTCCATTAATGACTGAATAAAATCATCTTTTTCGCTGTAATTGCTACCATTATCTACGCCCCTGACTACAGCCCCAAGAATAACGGGGCGTATATTTTGTAGTGACTTATCAACTTCGAGAGTTATCTCACCTTGTTTTATTTCAAGATTAGGTGAATCGTTTAAAGAGTTCAGAAAAGCTCTGGCGGCTCTAGAAATAGTTTCGTGACTTAGTAAATCTGTCCTATCGGGAAAAATTTCAATTTCAATCCCCTCTTCGTCATTTTCTTCTACCACACATCCTATGGAGGGCATTCTTTTTTCCCAATCTTTTGAATCGTATTTGACGCCATTAATTTCATGGAGGTATTCTAAGATATTATGATTAAATTTTAGTGTAGGCATAATTTCACCTAGTTTCCAAGCCACATAGGAAGAGGTCTATCGTATCCAATTAATCTTAGTCCTGAAATAGCAGCAGTATCATAATCAATTGCTCTTAAATTTCTTCGTGTAACCTCATTCAGGTTCTGAACTCCTATATCTGACATCCAACCATTTATACTAGATTTCAGCCGAACAAGATTTTCTTCTAACTTTTCATCATTATTTGGGGCGACAATCAGTGAGCAGCCGGAACCTTTGGCTATGATAAAATCCTCTGCACTGGGATTTTCATCTAATTTAATCAACAAATGCTTACCCTGTTCCTTGATGTTCATTGCTCTCGACGCCAAACCAATTCTAGGCAATGCAGCAGATACTCTACTTCCGCCCGGCGTTGCAGCGTTGATAATCGCTCCATCTAGATCTAAATCAATAATCATTCTTAGTAAATTTTCTACTCTATCTACTCTGTCTCTCAACATTACAAGAGATTTACTTTTCATTTTACTTCTTAAAGATACTATTATTGATTCTATTTCAGCGTCATTCATTTTAGGTAGAGACTCTAAATTAAGTACTATTCCTGAGCATATAGGTAGATATTCATAAACTTTAACGAGGTTTTCTTGATCTATAATGAGCAAATCTATCTCTCTTGGCGAACCTCTTACTAAACATGGCTGTTTTGAGGTCATATGGTCGCTAGAGGAGGCGGCTTTTTCTCTTTCAACAAGCCAAGGGATTGGGAAAACAATTCCTTCGTCTCCATCGATTGTTTTCAGAATTGTTTCACAATCTAGTTTTTCATGGAATAATTGATTATTTTTTCCTGAAGGAACTAGTAATATTTTTTCTAACCCCTCCCTGATACTAATTTCAGGGTACTCAAAAACATTAGAATTATTTTCTGAGGGTACTAACACTAAAGCATCTTTATTTATTGACAAACCCAGAGGTTCTAAGTGTTCGGAGATTTCTAAGATCTCTTTTGAATTAATCTCTCTTATCTCTGCTCCATTACCTGCTGATGGACAATTACCTGCAACAATTACTTTACCTCCAGTCATCCCAATTCCAGGTTCTTTACCAACCGAACCTAAAACAATTATTGTCCCTCCTGACATGCCTGCCCCTACTCTTTCGCCTGCATGACCGCGAATCAGAATAGTTCCTTCTTCCATAGATTCACCTGCGAAATTAGTTACTGAACCTTGGACATTTATCATACCTCCTTTCATATTAGAGCCGATTCTATGGCCTGCGTCCTTTTCAATGATTAATTTCCCATCTTCTTGAAAAGCTCCGGCCATTGATGAACATCCACCTTGAATAGTCAGATTACCCCCTCTATTCATTGCCCCGCAACATTCACCTAAGTTTCCTAATAGCAAAACTCTAGATTTTTTTGGTAAATGAGTTATTACGCCGATTTCACCATTTTTTGGTTTCTCATCCCCATTTCTTCCCCACCCTATTCTTACTAATAGGTCGCGTTCCAATGCTTCAGCGAGCATTTTTTCAAGATCACGATTCAACTTAATGCTCTTAGCCGTGACCTCGCGCATAAACTATCATGACTCTGAGGATGTATTTAGTCTTGATTCTGACGGCTTGAAGGCTAATCAAAGTATTAAATTTTAATATCAAGCACGTAGTTAAAAAAGGGTATATTGATAGAGTTTCTACTCGGGCAAGTTATTGTCAAAGGGTAGTTAGTGAGATTATGAGTACAATTAAAGTTGCAATAAATGGTTTTGGTACGATAGGCAAGAGAGTTGCAGATGCTATAGATGCACAAGACGATATGCAAGTTATAGGTGTCACGAAAACAGGGCCTTCTTTTGGCTGCGGACTAGCTGAAAAACGAGGTTTCCCGTTGTATTGTACATTTGACAATCAAGAAAAAATTGATTCTTTTTCAGAGCAAGGATATGATTGTAAAGGTGGTTTGTCAGAGTTATTATCTATTGCAGATGTTGTAATTGACTGCGCGCCAGGTAAAATGGGAGCCGCGAATCTAGAAAAATATCAATCCGCTGGTGTCAAATATATGTTTCAAGGTGGAGAAAAACATTCTCTCACAGGATTATCATATACCTCTTGTGCAAATCATTCAGAAAATCTCAACGCTCAAGGAACGCGTGTAGTATCGTGTAATACGACAGGTCTTTCAAGAACATTGGTTCCTCTGTACGAACATTGTGGTTCTCTAAAAGTAGAGTGTACAATGATTAGAAGGGCTGCTGATCCTGGTGATTCTGACAAAGGGCCAATTAATGCAATAAAACCGGTTCTAAAAGTACCAAGTCACCATGGTCCTGATGTAATGACAGTTAAGCCCGAGATTGAAATTAATTCCTTAGCAGTTGCTGTACCAACTACTTTAATGCATGTTCATTCGATTATTGCAGATTTACCTGATGGTCACGGACTGACCACTGATTCGATTGTTAGGATGTGGAAGGAATCTCCTAGAGTAATTGTAATGAGTGGTAAAGATGACAAAATCCCTACTACTGCAGAAGTGATGGAAATGGCCAGAGACATAGGTAGGAAATGGGGCGATTTACATGAAATATTTGTTTGGGAAGATGGCGTAAAGTTGTTGGGGAATAGGCTATATTACTTCCAAGCCATACACCAAGAAAGTGATGTAATTCCAGAAAATGTAGACTGTGTCAGAGCTTTGATGGGAACTGAAGTAGATTGGAGAACTAGCGTTGCAAAAACAGATTTAGCCATTTCTGATTACTACGGAATCTAGAATCTTTGATTAATTTCCGATTCATCAAACGTTAACGGTCAAAAGGACCTAATGTGTCGCAGGCTCGATATGACTGCTGTGAAATCAATATTCCCAATCCTTTTAATTCTGGTCTTTTCATCTTGGTCAGGTGTAGTTTCTGCTTTTAGTGAAACAACTGATTCCAATACAAATTCAGATTACCAGGTAATATCTGAGAATAGTAAATGGAGTAAGTTATCTGTTGTTTCAGAATCAGATTATAAATTGAATGAGTTCTCAGGAATTATTCATTCACCGTTTGGAGATTTCGATCCTTTGAAAGATGTAATGCCACTCGGTCCTGAGAACTTGTATGATTCATCAGCACTTTCACGTACAGGATTAGTGATTGTACAGTCAAAAAGTGTAGACATGACCGATTTAATAAATTTAATAGATTTTTATGGGTATCCAATTATTGATACAATACCTGATTCTGCCTTAATCGTCAGGTTACCTATTGAAGATATTTTGACATCTAAATCTGAATTAGAAAAATCTCCTTCAGTACGATGGATTGAAGGATTACCAATTGCTTGGAGAGTTTCTCCAAGTTTAGTTGATTTTTCTGGACGTGGTGGTCACTCTCTTGATTTAGATATCACTATCGCTTCAGACTTAGAAATTAATGAATTATCTGAACTAGAACTTGATATGAATCGTATCTCAGACAGTTCTGTAACAAGAAATGTCTGTGATATTCACTTATGTCAAATTAAAGGAATTGATGCGACATGGTTACCTGTTTTAGCAATGGATGGCAGAATACTAAGTATTCATGAATCTTCAATTATTTCAACACACAATAGCAATGCTAATGAATTAATTGGTGGTAATATTGCTTCAACATCATCTCCTTTCAATCTGAACGGTAGTGGAGAAATTTTAGCTATTTCTGATACGGGAATAGATGCTGATCATGGTGATTTCAACGGCAGGGTCAGAGCAATTTATGATTTGTTTGGTCCTGATAATTCTCACCAAGATAGAAACAGTGGTCATGGAACACACGTGACATCAACTCTACTGGGTGATGGTTCCGGAGATTCTAATTCCACTGGCATAGTCCCCGCCGCTACATTTCACTTCTATCAACTAGAGGCTGATAGTTCTGGAATCTTAGCAAGATGGGGTTCTCTGTACGAAATGTTTGCGCATTCGTATCAACAGAGTGCTCGTATTCAAACTAACAGTTGGGGCAATATTAATCTTGTAGGTGAGTATAGTTCTGATTCGCGTTCAGCAGACTCATATTTGGTTGATGAACCAAGTTTCCTAGCTTTATT
>NYXJ01000028.1 GCA_002685315.1 Methanobacteriota archaeon | reverse complement strand
TTTATCTGAATGAAGTAATTAAATCCGAAGTAAACTATACCATACAAGAGATTAATCAAAATAACGGTGCACTTGTAAACACATCTAATGGACAGGTAATTGTTTTACCTTATGGAAACCATTCACTAAGGATAGAAAGAAGAGCTGCTGAAAATGTTGAAATTGATTATATATTTAAATTAGAATATCTTGGAGAATATGAAGCCCCAATTATTGAAGATTATGAAGACCTTTCTTGGATGTTCAATAATTTCTATATCTTGATTGGATTTTTGATGTTAAGTCCTCTTATGATAGTATTATTCTGGAATAGAGGCGTGATTTTACGGCTTGGTGATGGTTCCATAGAAATGCAACAGCATGAAAGAAAAAAATTAATCCGAATTAGAGAAAGAATATCTCAACAAATAAATGAGAATGGAGATTTCCAAGAGATATTGGATTCTGCTATAATGCAGTTAGGGGAAAGCCCCTGGAGTTCAATAAATGAAATATGGGGTCAGCCTGAACTAAGTCATCTGACTGAACAAATTGAAATTTGTGCTTGGAAGATTTCTGAAGATAATAATAATCTTCTTTTAGGATTGAAAACCTCTGATTGGGCGTGGGAAGTTGCGTCAATCAGACTAAATTATCCAGAAGGTAATAAACTCTCAATCATTGATGTTTCACCTAATTATCTCTCAAAAGAAGATGAAATATTCATAGATACTTTGCCTAAGAAATCACAAATATTCCTGAGGGTTGCATTAGAGGGTGGGTCTGCAAACCTGGCTTTAGAATTGTCAGGACTAGTTGAAGGAGAGCCGTTGGCTGCGACACCAAATAAAATTATTGAATGGAATTAACCATTGCGTCTTGATCTAGCCTCTTTACGGATTTTTTCTTCGAGGTCTTCATTAGAGTAGTTCATTTCATCTCTGATGTCAATCAATTTTTTCTTGAAGGTTCTGGTAATTTTTTCTGGCATATCTAATTTTAAAAGTACCATAATTGAACCACGCCCATTACGTGCTCGATTACTGGGTAAACCACGACCTTTTACAGAAATTGTTTGACTAGGTTTTGAGCCAGGAGGAATTTTTATTTTCAGAATTTCACCATCTAAATGAGGAATTTCTACAGTAGTACCTAGCACCAAATCTGTGAATGTTAAAGGTAATGCCATCAGTAAATCGGCACCATCTCTTTCAAACCATTCATGTTCTTGGACATCTATCTCAATATACAAATGACCAGGGTCACCGTTTTCCGATTTAGATGATTCCCCATAACCTGACATCCTAAGTCTTTGACCGTTTTCTATACCTGGAGGCACTGTGAATTGTACTTTTTTAGTCTGATTAGCACGGCCCTCGCCTCTACAATTAGAGCAAGGATTCTGAATAATTCTACCCTCTCCTTTGCATGATGGACAATCAGAAACTACCTGTTGAGTAAATGGCCCTAATCTTTCTATTCTTTGGATACGACCACGCCCATCACAAGCAGGACATTCTCTAACATCATCCATATTTTTTGAACCAAGGCCATTGCAATCTTTACATGTTTTTAGCACATCAAATTCTAATGATTCTTCACACCCATTCATTAAATCTTCAAATGAAATTGAATGACTGACAAGTAAATCAGAACCTCTTTGCCTCTTACTTCTTCTTGGACTGGAAGAACCAAATATTGAGCTAAAAACACTCTCAAAGCCTCCTCCAAACAAATCTTCAACACTAATATTCACGCCTTGGAATCCGCCAGCTCCAAATGGTGAGCCCCCAGGACCGTTATGCCCATAAGTGTCATATTTTCTCTTTTCACTTGGATTTGAAAGAATCGCATACGCTTCTTGAACTTCTTTGAATTTTAATTCTGATTCTGGATCATTAGGATTCTTATCAGGATGAAATTTTCTCGCTAAACTCCGAAATGATTTTTTAATTTCTGATTGACTAGCATCTCTTTTAATTTCTAGAACCTCATAATAATCTCTTTTCACTGACATTAACTCACCTAAATTTATTTTATTATCAATTCCCTAGAATTATTTTATTTTCACGATAAGTATGTCCCACATGAGGTGCAATAAGGATTATTTGAGTTATTTAGAGTACCACATTCTTTGCACGAAACAACAGTTGGTGTTAATTGAGTTTTAGAAGAGACATCCCATTGGTTTTCGTCATTTTGATTGTATCCCTTTACTTTAGACTTATTATTTGATTTCTTAATTTCTTTCTTGGCAGCCTTGAGTCTTTTTTTCTCCAATCTCTTGAGAGCGGATTTTTCTAATTTCTTTGATAAAAATGATTTAGAGGCCTCATTACTATTTTTTTCAATTATTACATCATCTATAATTGTACCTATATTTCTATGATGAGTGACTACTTCAATTTCATCATCGGTATCGACCTCTTTCTCAAATGATTCTACATTCAATGAACCAATGTTCCCAGACATTTTAGACTGTATTAATGCCCCTTTACGCCCCTTTACTTGTTGAGATGATTTTTCTTCGAGTTTTTTAATAGCGATTTCAGAGTTATCCCACAACCCTTTATCTTCCTGAGAATATGATTTACGAAGTCTTTTTATCGTTTCGGAGCGATGATATTCATGATCTTCAATTACTCTATACCTAGAAAACATTACCAAACCGATAATAAGTCCAATGGCGTGTATAGAAAATTCGATTATTATATCGTTTGAAATTACTTCGTTGATTCTAGTAAGGCCGAATCTCAATGCTACTATACAAAGTGTTGGTGCCAATAATAACGCTCCGGAGATGGTACTAGAGCGCTCTGCCATGATACACCTCAGCAACTATTCAATTTCAATCATTCGTGTTAGTGGGAGATTATTCATACAGAGAACTCATGACTGGTGGGCTGGACGGACATTCATGGAACCAATGATTAGAATTTCTTCGACGGTCCAACCATATGAAGATGCTGAGAAGATTTTGCAGTCAATAAAAATATTTTTCCCTGATTGTGAAATTAATGAAATACCTGGAAAAGAAGAATTTCCAACAAAAAATAAAGAACAAATAATTCATGGAACTTCAACGACTTTTGATATTTTATTTAATCAAATAAGAATACAACGAATTTTAGATACAGCCCTTGATGTTATGACGATNAATTCNGATAATAGTTANACCTATTTTTTNATCTCAAGACANGCTGCCATCNCAGGCAAAGTTTCTTTTGTTGTAGATGANGGGNCACTTGGTGGTATGATNANNATTGANATTTCTGGTGAANATATCGATATTTGGTTGGAANAACAAACTTGGCACGAAGGAAGGAATGAGTTTCCAAGATTTTCTGGAGATGAATTNGCNATGAGAAGNGATGGTGAACCAACAGAATGGTTTGATAAAAGAGGAAATCCAACAATCAATATTGATGAGGATTAGGAAAACCTTCAATAGACCATTTCTCGACTATTGGTAAGTCAGCAGGTAACCAATTTACATCAAATAATTCCTCTTTTGATAGCCATTTCATTTCATCATGCTCTAATAGCTTAATTCTATCTTCTTCGATAATTCCACAATTCAAAACCATTAACTTAACATATTTATCATCATACTTAAAAAATTGCTCAGCAATTATTTTTGAGGGGGAAATATTTAGAAAAAGTTCTTCTTTTAGCTCTCTAGATAAAGCAATTTGAGGAGTTTCTCCAAACTCAATTTTGCCTCCAGGAAATTCCCACCATGATGGCCATGGTTTTTCTTTGGGGCGACGACAAGATAAAATTCTATTATTTGTATCAAATATTAATCCCGCTACAACTTCCAGATATGGCTTAGTCATACATTTAATTAAGCGGACAATGATTTCAGTTTGTTTTGAAATATCTAGAATAAACTCAGGAGGTAGATGAATAAAAATAACTTTTGTATAATTATATATTGAATTCTTATTAATGGTATTTAGTGTATTGAAGTAGGTTTCATTACAAATATATCGCCCGGGATTNTCACTCCATTCTACATGAGGTTCTCCTTTAAACTCATAATTAAGAGGTAATAAATCAGCATTTGTATGGTGTCTTTCCTTCTGATTTTTAATTATTTCACCGTTAGATATACAACGCCCTGAATTATCAGGTTGGGACATTTTATACTCATTGTATGCATATTTTTCAAAACGAATTTTATNGGATTTTGATGAAAATCCTAAATGTATAATTACATCAAAAGTTTCTCCGGATTTAATCTTATCAGCAGTTAAATTACAACCAAATTTATCAACAGATAATAATTCTGTAAAAATTTTGGTTTGTCCAAAATCCATTTGTCTTAGTAATGATAATATCTTTTCAGACACGTTATGTTCGAAATTAGAAAATTTTGGATAACCTGTGATTAACACTCTGGTGGCACCCATGATTATTTGGATAAGTAGGAGATAGTTGGTGTTTTCCCATACATACAATCGCTATATTCATCATTCAGGTATTCNTAGCACGGGTATATGGCAGAGGAGCTTGTAGTCAATATTGCTGAAGACGAAGAGCTAGAAAAAGTAAGTAGATTAGGAGTCATTGGAGTTATTTGGAGTGAACTCAATGGAGGAATAGGGCCATGGGGGACTTTGAGACCGTTATTCTCAATTATTCTAGCCCTTATACCGTTCCTTTTTTTAGGNCAACATTTTAATCNGCAACACGAGAAAGCAAATGGCTGGTTCTTGATACAGTTACCATTACTCTTCACTGTNATTTTGTGGTTTCTACTATATGTTTGGTCTATTGGAGATGCATTTTTTGTTTCNAGCAGAATAGTTGCTAAAGCCGAAAATGAATGATTAAAAATTGTCATCTAACTCTAGGGGACTGAATAGATGACCGGGACTTGTAGATTCGACTAATTGAGTTCTAATTACCCTCTCCCAGTCCCTTAGTAACATTACCGCATTTACAAAGGGAATCTCTGAGCCATTGATTATAGTCCTAATAATTGTATCAAATATGTCCATGCGATCTTGATCTATGTTTTGCATCAGTTTATCTAACGGGAAATCCNCTATTTTGGGAGTTTTTACAACACCTGTAATAGGCCATGGATCAGTTATTTCCGGAGGTAGATTTTCTTTCTCAAGAGATGCTTTCTTTTTTAATTCATTGAGAAGAATATTGATGTATTTTGATATGACTAATGCAGATTCAATTATTGGTAGATTATACTGCTTAACAAAATTGGATAAATTCTCTTGNAGAAAAAGTAGTTTCTCTTCCATAGAAGCAGAAGGAGATGGCATCTCCCCTTCACTGTCCATGTGTCACCGAAAGTACATTAGCAAATTAATGCAATGAATCTCAGGTAGTAGTTCGATCGTCATATCTTATCGGCGAAGCACTATTTCCACGAACTCCATCTAACATATCATCTTCAATCTCAAAGAAATCATTTAACCAGTCTCCATCNGTATCCCATTTAGTTGGATCGGTGCCATCNGCTATCTGATCTCCATCAATATCTAAAACCCACCACCCATATACATATTCNCCGAGTCCGATATTAGGGAAATGATACTGATCACCTGCAAATCTCTCATAGGAATCTGCCCATTCACCGCTACAAAGGGTCTCATCGTCAGTTGTATCTAAATACTGNTAATCCAAATCATTATCATCAACTATTAAGGCAAAGAGTTGNTCATTATTATTGATTTTATACATTCTNAAATAATTAGATGNCANNGCAGATGANCCNGAGCANGTACCTAACAAAGACTCTCTTAATTGCCACCATTCTTCNACATAATTTCCTGAACAGTCATTTANTAAAGATTGACGNACCAATGTAGGAGAAGATAATGANGCATTTACAACTCCATAATATTCTTGGAAATTATTGTAAGGTTGGTANANACAATTCCCTCCTGAACAGTCCCANCCNCCATCNTTATCNGCATCTTGNCCNGCATCATTNGCNTCNGTTGCATCATGTGTNAACCATNCCCAATTCAGNACTGGTCTTGANATGACATTATTAGAAATCAGAACTGGTTTCAGATTATTNGCTGAAATTTGTTCCCATTGNACTTGAATTTTNAGATATGANGACCAATTGTCATTAGTTTCGTTCCAACCCCTGTAATATTCATAGAAGTCTGGCATCATATCTCCATCTGTATCGTTATCTAATGGATTAGTACCATATTTGAAAACTTCTCTACCATCGCTTAAATTCATATCTTGAATATAGTCTGTGACTTCACCATTAGTGAATACTGGTTTCATAACCATAGAATCATCGTCTGAATCAGCATCTAATGGTAATGTTCCATTTTCATATTCCATAATATTGCTAAAGAATAGAGGGGCGAGCCCATTACTTATCTGATATTCTATATTCGCGGGAGTAAATTGTCTATTTTCCCATTTACCTTGAGTTGCAGGGGCATCTTCCCATTGCCTGTCATACCAACCATCTTCATCAGGATCATAATTTACATCGAGTGGATTGATTGGATTCATTGACCATCTGTAGTCATTAACTGGCAAGTACTGACCATATATCGAGAAACAATATTCCCAACCATCAGGCATCCCATCTCTATCTGAGTCTGAATCTGTTGGGTCGCTAATTCCAGCCAAACTAATATTGAAGTTATCAGGATTAATCTGGTTAATTAATCCAGTTTTCTCGAAAGAAGATATGGATTTCGTAGAGAATGTAACATATAATTGACTCAGAGCCAAAGAATAACTCATAGATTGCTCATCCATATATGCATTCACAGTATCGGCTCCGTATGATACTAAACCTGTTCCATTCGGAATGCTATCTATAGCTAATTTTTTGCCATATATCCTAGATTCGAACTCTGCCAGATTATCGAAAGATTCGGAGGGGGTAATTATTCCATCTCCATTACAATCATAAGAGTCATCGTCGCTATCAACAGAAATATCAGTACCTGTAAGAAGATTCATTTCCCAACGATTGTCTTCGAGGTTCCATTCAGTGAACCAATATTCGTAACCGTCACTCATTCCATCTCTATCTGTATCTTCAGTAGTAGGATCTGAAACTCCAAATAATGCTTTCAATAGAGGTTTTGCAGTAGCCCCGCCTTGCCAATCTGTAAACTGCTGAAGCGCGAGTTGAGCTCTCCCTTCTTTGTTAAATAGAATCCTGTATACTCTGTTTTCAGCCTCAGAGGGGTCAAGATATTCTGCTTCTTCCCAAAGACGTGGGGCATCAGGAGGTGATAAACCGCCATTAAATGGATTGTTTAGTGTTAAATTAAGTTCAATTTGATCGGAGATACCGTCATTATCTGAGTCGTAATTACCATCATTTGGAACAAGTGGATTTAGGGTCCAAACACCATCTGTTGAATTCCATCTTGTGAAAATTAACTCCATTCCGTCAAGTAATCCGTCAGAGTCAGTATCTGGATTATTTGGATCTGCTGTAAAACCCGTTAGATTTATTTGTTCAGGTGACAAAAATGAACCAAAGGAACTAGAGGACTCTGCAGATAACCAAGGATTAGGGAGATACTCTCCTCCAAAGTAAAGTAGATAGAATTGTGGAACTGTAATTAGAGAGTCTATCTCTGAAAGATTACTAGAAATTACATTATATTCTTCCCAGTTATTCATTCCATCTCCGTCTGGGTCGCCTATACGGTCATTTTCATTGACAGGATTTAGTGTCCAAGCACTATCAAAAAGACTCCATCGAGCATGGAAAAACTCCCAGCCATCTGGCATTCCGTCTTGATCAGAATCTGAACTAAGTGGATTACCCGAACCAATGTCAATTTCAGAAGTAGCATTGATTAGATTATTGTAAGAATTACTAGCATACTTACCGAATGAACCGCCTGCAAAGTCTTCCCATGTATCATTGAACAATAATGTAGTGAAATTCTCCGGGAAAGGTATCCCATTGTCAGTACTATCTGAAAAGATAATATCTGATTTCAAATGGAATTCCATCCAATTTACGAGTCTCTCTTCAAGTTCTAATATACCGTTATGATTTACATCATATCCGTCTCCGTCAGGGTTATTTAATGCATCAGAGCCATTCAAAGGATTCAATCCCGCCGCATCAACAGACCAAGAGCAAGAATACCTTGCTTCCCAACCATCAGGTAATGTATCTCCGTCTGAATCAACATTGTTTGGGTCCGTTGCAGTCCAATTTAACGCTGCATCTGAACTTTCACCATGAGATGGTAATCCTTCATTNATAACTGATTGAAGTAAATTTGACCACTTATATTCACATAGATTAGAAAGTCCGTCATTATCAGCATCTTCGTCAGCATCGTTAGGATTTCTTGGATCTAATGTCCATAAATTACCTCCATTGTAAACATCTCCAATCCACCTTCGATTCTCAATTTCCCATCCATCAGGCATTCCATCTCCATCAGAATCAGTATCGGTCGGGTCAGTAGGGCCATCTGTNCCNCCGCCAGCACCAGAACCAAGCCATCCTTCAAGATGGACTGATAACGCTTCAGAACCTACTANTTCATCACAAATATATTCTTGATTTAAGTAATGACATTCAAAGTTAGTAGATTCTGTGAACCAACCCCAATATTCTTCACCATCAGTTAGTCCATCTCCATCAGTNTCAATATTTCTTGGATCAGTTCCATTGAAACCATTTTCAGAGTTAGTGATAAATCGGAATTCATCCAAATTAGTCCAGCTCCTATCAATTCCCTCACCAAACTCTGAGTNGTATAGAATTCCATCTGCGTCAGCATCTCTATCACGGTCATATGGATCAGTTGGATCGAGCCCATGAATGAATTCCCAACCATCAGGCATTCCATCAAGATCGGAATCAATAGATTGGGGATCAATAGGCATGATATTCATGTAATTCCCAGGAGAAATACCTGCAAACAAGATAATTGATTCAGAAGACTCTAAAGTAGTTAATGAACTAACTAACCCAGGAAGGAATGTTTGATTATCTGACATTCCAGTTACTCCTTGATAACCTCCTTCAAGAACCCAAGTTCCATCTTTAGAACCAACNATTACTTGATTGCCAGATGTATGAATTGAATGAACATCATTCGAACCTGATAGCCAATTTTCCTGATTCCACATCCTCTCAGAATCAAAAGCAGTTAGTGGCATTGATATCAATTTATCAATATCAATAAGATGTAAACCTCCTGATGTACCAATCCAAGCACCTGTGATTAATTCAAAATTACCAGATGCATCTTTAGGGCCCGCAGGTTGTATAATATTTACTATAGCCGACTTTGAAACGTTGAGTAAATCTGCTTTTTGAACGAAATTTTCTGCGTTTTCTCGGTTAAATACCCACCAAGGAGTACCTACTGAATCAGAGCCATCTGTGGTATTCCAAGCCATTAATCCNCCATCNGTTCCAATGAGGAGTAAGGGGCCACGTCCATCCATTTCCATATGCAAAGCAGTATTGACATTAGCCGCATTATTGGATAAAATCTCAGATGTTGAATCAAGATAAATTAGAGAGTTTATTGATTGCCCAGATATCGATGCAGTCCAAACATCTTGGCCCGAGAAAAGCATNAGATCTAAGCTTCCACTACCTGTACTAAGCACAACCATCTCATTTATCGAACCGACAGAAACGCTAGATTCAGAGTCTTCAAAAGTCGTTGAATCTATTTGTGGGACTCCGTTCTGTATCTCTGCTATTGATATTCCTTTATTAGTTAACAATATTAGATAGTCGCCATCATCATTTGACCAATCCATCATTGAATTCAAAACTAAACCAGATGGTAGATTAATCATTGAAGATACTTGGTTAAAGGGGTCCAGTATTGTAATCCCAAATTCTGAACCTANGAGTAATCTATCTCTCTGATTATCTGAAATGATACTATGAACAGCCGCATCAACTAATTGCGGCGAAGTAGATTGATCGTATGTAGAGAAACTATCATCAGATTGAGATAAGTCTATGCTCCTTAGACCAGGAGTCACAGATACTCCTTGATCATAAAATATCATATATTCTTCATAATTGCTAAATGATTCCCCCCAACTAGATGTTGCTACNGAAGTATCAGGAATAATGTATCCATCTCTATCAAGATCCCAACCGTCTGAATCTGAATCTAGAATTGCATCACTAGCATTTCTTGGATCAAGGCCATAATGTACTTCCCAGCCATCAGGAATACCATCTCCTGGAACTGCTAAACCTACAGAAATAACTTCTGCCCAAGAATAATAATCAGAATCTGATTCAGTAGGGTCACTACCAAGCCATCCNTCTCCGGTTTCCCTCTCTACTGATTTCTGACAGGAGTCAGAATTTAATAGATTAATTTCTCCAAAACACCACAAACCATCTCTCTCAGTTACCCAATCATCTGGAGTTCCAAAAAGATACTCTTCAGAATTAGTATACTTCTCAGTATCGTCTATAATACCATTTCTATCNACATCAAAACCATCTCCACAACCAAATGTAAAATCAGCACATCTATCAATATCTTCCCACATATCGCTAGAGTCTAAAGGGTCGAACCAAAGACATGTCCATGCATTAGTCGTATTNAGATAACCAAGACCCCCTTCTGTGCACATATAAATTTCATATCCATCAGGTAGACCATCACCGTCTGTATCAGCTACTCTCGGATCTAGCCATTCTCTCATTCCTGAATCAGTTAAATCTCCCGGCTTACCGGTTAAAGATACTCTATCAGTAAAGCATCTGTCTAACGTNTATGGCCAACAATACTCAAGGAGAGCACTAGCACCATCATTATCATGGTCAGACATATTGTCGGTGCCATTTCTGGAATCAAGTCCGGATATACTAATTATCTCAGTGCCTAAATCAATAATTATTTCTTCTCCGAACAATATTTCTTCATGGAAATCCGGTATCTTATCTCCGTCTTCATCAGTTACTGGAGGTCCTCCCCCTGCGGCTTCACCTGGGTCGACATTTTCTACCGGCGCTTGTGGCCTGGTTTGAGAAACAAAGGCTAAACTTGACAGAATTAGAACTGTCATCAGAAGTGCTGTCTGTTTACGCCTCATGCTATGACCTCGTCTTAACTACCCTTAGCGACTTTCATGNATTTATGACCATGATGGAGCGTCGTTCGGACAAATNCACATGATTGATACATTCTGGTGGTATCGNAATNGTGTATAAAAACNATATTTTTGTTATTTGAAACAGATTAATTGAAGGACTAAANGTNGNCTCAAGNGGTGATTGATATGGGGNTACAGATNACTCATTTAGGTTCAGGTAGCAGNGGNAANTCNACNNTANTAGAATCNGANAGTTGTAAAGTNCTAATTGATTGTGGNTTCTCNTTGAAACAAACNGAAAAGAGNNTGTCNANAATAAAAATTGAACCAAGTTCNATNGATGCNATTTTNATNACNCATCATCATGGNGANCATTCAAAATCCGCANTNAAAGCNTCNNAAAAATGGGGTTCAAATCTNTANTGCAATATTGAAACTGCAATNAAAATGGGTTGGAATCCTATGTCAGATTGTANNACATTNGGTAATTTAGAACGNATANATATNAATNATGANATNAGTGTTCTTCCAATACCAATNCCACATGATGATGCNGANAATATTGCNTTGATNGTNAGTAANGGNGANGGNAATAGAGCNGGTTTNGTCACAGATCTAGGAGAGGCNACTGTAGAATTNAAAAGNCATNTNAAAGGNTGTNNNCATATTTCAATTGANGCNAATTATGANCATNANAAATTAATGCAGGGCCCCTATCCAGATTCACTAAAAAGAAGAATTACTGGCCGTGGCGGGCACTTATCCAATAGCCAAACTGCAGAAATTTTATATGAAATTATGACTCCAAAACTTAGAACAATTGTTTTGTGTCATCTTTCAGATAAAAATAATGCACCGCACCTCGCTGAAAGTGAGGTGTTGATGAGAATTGGTGACGATTTCAAAGGTATGATTTTCATTTCTGAGCAGTCAGGACCAGAATTTAAAATTATGATTGGAGAGGAAAAAATCAGCAGCCGTATTAATGATGAAATTAGTGACCCATGACTACTCTATGAACAGAGTTTTGTACTTCCTTCATACGATCGTTTGCACCAAGTTCACGGAATACTGAAAGAGCTTTTTGCAGATACTCCATCCTCTGAGAGCGATCGGTCTCAACTTCACCGAGACGGGCAAGTAGCTCCCCCTTCAAATGACGGAAGTCATTCGCTTCTGCTAGTGCTAATCCNTCTAAATAATGTTCAGAAGCTTCCTCTTTCCTACCCGCNTCGCTTAATACTTGACCTAATAGCATTTCAACTTCAACCGCACTATGAGGGTCCGCCTGTTCAGACAGAATCACTAGAGCACCGGAGTAATGTAACATTGCTAAATCATTATCCTTAATTTTAGCATAATATCTCCCTAATACTGCTCTNGCTCTGGCGTGAAGAGTTTCTTGNCCNTTATCNTTAGTTTCGTCATGAGCCAACATTGCGTGATCTCGAGCACGATCNAATTCNCCCATCTCNAAAAATGCAGATGCGAGACGNATTCTTGAATCNCATAATTCAGGATTACTTTCTGANTCTAANAACTCTTCCACGTTACCNTATACTTCTAANGCGTGCCTATTATCTCTACGGCGNCGGAAAATATAACCCATNTTNTTGTAAGAACGNGCTGCAGAAACTGCATCTCTGGTCTTAATTTGAATTTCTAATGCCTGNCTATGTAATTCTAATGCATCATCCATTGCACCTCTTTTAACAGCAATATCAGCCCTAGAAGATAATAATCTAGCTAATTCCGTATTTTGTTTGTTTTTACGTGCTATAGGAATTGCCGCATCATATTCTTTCTCTGCGGCGTCCCAATGCCCCTGGATCGATAGAATATCTCCTCTAAGTTCTCTTACAATCCCCCAAGATATNGAATCGAAACCTTCCCTATCCAAAGATCTTAAAATTCCTAGAAGTTCTGTGTGTCCAGATTGTACCAAATTTGGTCCTTCTGAAGAAAGAACTTTTGCTAACTCTTCAATTTGTTCTGAATTATGTAAATGGTGAATAAATTCTATCCTGTCAGTAGGACTTGCCTTACGACTACGGTACCAATTAACTGCATTATTATGTAACTCATGACGTAAATTTTGCTCCATTGAGAGTACTAAAAATTCTCTAACTAAATCGTGAACATCGTAATTTTCGCTGTCNGCTTGCCTTGCNAGACCTTTCTCAACTAAATCGTCTAAAAGATCGATTGCTGCATCAAGATCACTCAATGCACTCAGAGGCATTGGTTCACGGAAAACTGCAATAGCACCTAGAAGCCTCTTTTGTGGACCAGATAACCTACTAAAGATTTCTTTCTCGACAAATGTTTCTAATGTGGCGTGAAAAGTCCCCCCTACACTACCTCTATTTATCAANTCTAAAACTAGTGGATGNCCTCTAGAAAGCGAATAAATATGAAGGAATTGAGGAGCGTCCATATCNGGCATAGCGGAGAGAATCTGTTTACTNGACTCTTTATCTAATCCTTCAAGNGGCATTACTAAAGTGAGAATTTTNCCTTCAGAGTCTTTCTCAGGNACAACCATTCTAAAAGATCTAGAGAACATAATTACACCTACTTGACTNAGGTTNGGAATNCTTGTTGCTATTCCTCTCAAGATAGTAATTAGAGTTTCATCGCCAACTTTATGTAAATCNTCAATTACAATTAAACTTGGAGAATTCCTAAGTCCTTCTATGATTAAGTCAATCGTGACATTGGACTGNGGTATTGGTGTTGCAGCTAAGTAATCNGAAAGCCCATTATTNCCCATTGTTGCNTGCCATTCCGCAGTAGCCTCAAGAAATGCTCTCGAACCTTCCCAATCTTGNCAGCGATGATATANNAAATTTCTTTCATGAGTGAATCTCTCAAGAATTTTTCCNGCAAGAGCGGTCTTTCCNATGCCTGCAATTCCTGGNACNAATATTGAAGATGACCTTTTTTCAAGAAGATTNACCATGTCNTCAACTTCTTTCTCTCTACCGAAAAATTTNCTAGTTCTTGGTAGNTCATTGAAAGAGGTTACTAATTGCTTCTCAATATGTTTNGATAAATCTCTCTCNATTAATTCNGCTGAAAGNACCGATAAATCTAAACTACCATTATCATCGATATATCTNAAGATATCTACATGTCTTAATGGTANATCAGTTAGNTCAAGAGCATTAANTAANGCCACNCTTTTTGAACTTCCATCGGGAAATTTCAGCCTTACATTTTGAGTACTTACTTTTTCCCANATTCCATTAGCGACTTTTATCCCGTCNTCAGTAAGNAAATANGCTTTTCGCTTACGNGAAACTCCAGTTACATGTGCCTGCCTTTCAATAAGAAGACCCTGTTCCCTCATNCCAGAAATTGCTCTAGGGACATTAGANCTCGCAATTGCTACCGANTTAGCGATNCCCATCTGCGATAATGCAAATGGTACTTCGACTCTACCAGCATGTTCNACATAGTCNCTGAGGTGTAATAATATCCTNTCTTGGACNCCGGGCCTTGGCACTGCCATGTTGCTCATATTAGTNCAGCAATCTGAATCAATACAAGAAGTTTCGGTGGTGNAGTCTCTGACNNAAGTCATCAAAATTAATAATTTGGNTCTTCAATCCATTCATTTGATTCTTCATNCCAAATCCATCCCTCAGTAGATTCTTCAACTNTAGAANCCATATTCTCCGTGGAGTCAATAGAAGAGNTATCATCATTTTCATCATCACCATCNTCTTCAATTTCTACAAAGAAATATACAAAGACAGCNCCTAANAGAGCCAAGATTACTATTGAAATTATTCCAATCATTAAACTNGACATTCCATCATCTGCAGCCCCTACTGAAATCNGAACACCACTTGAATAGTCCGAACCAACATATCTGAAATCAGGTGTAACTGGGCCNTCATCGAATCGAGAGGANGGNATATCTAGAGACCATGTAGAGTCACTATTTACAACAGTATTATTGGCAGGCACCTTATTAATCAGAGCAGTNACTGTTTTTCCAGGTAATCCTACACCNGAGAATGTTANACTTTCTCCATCTTTAACAACAGTCACATCAGGAACATCAATTTGGAAACTNATTGGTATTACTGTGAAAGTAACGTCTAATGAAATTTCTTTAGAACCAAATGGATCAGTCGCTACGAAAATTACATTTTCTAATGTCCATGCATCCATATCGGAGTCGTAGAAGAACATAGAAATTGGATCATAGACAGCGATTCCATCCTGACCTACATTAATTACTAATGCGAAATTATCATCGGAGGTAGCTTCAGAATCAAAGACAGATAAAATTAGGTCCTGTCCATTATCAATCTCTGTGAAGAATTGATTAAGATCTATCTCAGCCTTAGTGCATCTATCTTGGGATTGAGACTCAATTTCACAGTAAAGAGTTATTTCTTGCATCCAATTTTCTGAATTGAATACAGGTTGATTATTTCCAGCATCTGAAGGATTATCAGCAATTATAGAAATTGTAGTCATGTCACTGTAATCATATCCGTCATATGATTGGACATCAATCTCATATTCGAAGTCATGTTGTAAAATTGTTGGGTCCCAAGTAGTTGACCATGCTCCATTAGTTTCAAAATCAGATACTGATTGTTGGTGAACAATGATATCTCCGTTGAAAATATCTCTGACAGTTATATCTACTCTAGAAACAGAGCCATCATTATCTCTTGCAACACCCTCAATCGTATTATCAGAGACTGAGAGCCTTTCGCCATCCAAAGGTGTCAGTAAACTTACGAAAGGTTCTGAATTAGAATTGTCAATAGTCAATGTCATTGTTACTGGTTCGCATTCATCTATAACACTAAGACAAAAGTCTGAATCTGATGCCCAAATTGTGAATGTGTATTCAGAAACAACTCTTGGTTGACCACTAAAGTCCCATGTCCATGACCAATCAGCACCACCAGTTGTTGGAGTTGTACCTTCGAAGTTAGGCCCGCTAATATAGAAATAAATTTCTCCTACATCTTGACTACAAGCATTAGGGCAACCATATTGATCGTAAGCAGTTCCCTCGAATGTGACAGTGCCATCTGACCAAGTTGAGCCATCGCTTGGAGTACTTACACTAATTACAGGAGGAGCCGCGTTCAACTTAATTGTCCTAGTTATAATTGGACTGTAGTCGATTCCATCAAACGATCTAAACTCAAATGTATAGTCAGTTTCTTGATACCCTGACATGTCAAATGAAAAATACCAAGAATTGAATGGGTGGTTGAAACGTGTAACGGTCCCAGGTTCAGCCCCACTGTCATCAACTGCCAGACCAGCAGAAGTCCATTCACTGGTGAAAGGGTCTCTTACTTCAACAGAATGAATATATCCTTTTTGATCCCATTGAGCCAATTCATCTGTAGCATAAAATCCAGCCAACTGACCATCATGCGCAGAACCAGTAAAATTCACGACTTTCCTAAACGAATGACCTGTTTCTTGAATTACTGATATAGATGGACCAGTATTCACTAAATTTATTATATCTTGATATGTAGTATCCTGAATAACAAAGTCATTTCTATCATAACCAAAGCCAAATTTGTATGCAGTATAGTAATAACGAGAAAGTTCTCTAGTTCCTGCACTATAATCACAATCATCATCATTATTATCGATAGTCAAATCACCATCATTGTCTATCCCATCTGAACATGAATCTTCATATTCGTCATCTGCAAAGCCATCAGGATTGTCTCCTCCTGCAAGACCTCGGAAATCAAGATGCGAGTCAGATGCTAGGGCAAACCAGGGAGTATATCCATCATCATCTGTGTACAGAGAGTAGAGATCATTTCCTAGAGCATCTTCGATTAACACATTCGCATTATCTACTTTCATCCCATCTACCAAGGTTTGGAACCTCACCATTTCAGCTCTTCTTACTTGAACTGCAAATTGAGTCGGCTGAGACTTAATAAAAATCTTTGAGGTATCGACATTTGAAAGATTAGCGAATGTAAAGACTGTAGAGTTATTATCCATATTAACAGCTAATGGGAAGTTCCTAGGAGTTAAATTATCACAACTAGAACATTCAGAAATTGGTGTTGGAATTATAGCACCTTGGAATCCATTTGCAGGCCAAGCCTCTTGATCAGGCCAGTCTAGTATTACAGGATACTCACCAGGAGATGCACTTGGAATGAACTCAGATTGGACAGTTACGGAAGATTTAGTAATATTATAAGCCGTTTCAATACCATTCCAAGTATTCAATGAAAAGAAGCCAAGAGAGCCATATTGCTGTGTATTTGCAAATCCGCTATCATAATTTCGGATTACTGCTCCAGTCCCAGGAGTGTTAAACAAATTTCTTTGGACATCCATTAATCCACCTATTGCTCTGATACCATCGGCATCTCCGCCTAAGCTAAACTCATTATCATAGAGCGTTACACCTGAACGGAACACACTTACTGCAGGACAAGTATATTCGCCTCCCCAGTACTTGAAGCTAGAACAGGTCCCTGGTGAATTCACACTCACTGTATTATTAGTAAAATGAAGCCTAGATGCAGCCGGTGCAGGTCCTGAAGTAGATAATTCACCAACTTGAACTGGAGTTTTCGCTGTATCAACAATTGTATTATATTCGGCAATAACATCGAACGAACCTGTCAACCAAAGTCCATTCCAACCACCTATTGGCCCAATTTCATTATTGTGAATATGAGCCTTACTTGATTGTACAGTAATTCCTGATCTATCTGCTACTCCTGAAATTTGATTATTATGTAATTCAGCATCACCACCGTCGTAAACAGTGATTCCAGAACCCTCATCAGTATTTATTTCATTATTTCCTACTTCAAACGTGTATACAACCCCTTGTATCGCTTTGACACCATTGATATCTATTCCGTTACAATTCACATTTATGTCAGAATTAGTAAGAAGTCCGGAAGAGCTCACGAATGCAAAACCATAATCGCCAGTGTTTACCGTAGCGTCATTAATTTCTATGAATGTTTCTTGAGCCCATAATGTTGGGCGGCCTCCATCATTATTTCCACAGCCATTGTCAGTTCCAATAAAGAATGGAGAATTCATCTTAAGAGGAGTGATTTGTGTACCTGAACCATAAATTTGAACCGCTGAACCACCTACTCCACTTTTCCCATCGTTTCCTGCAACATAAGTGCCTCCCTCAAATATTGGTTGGGCGAGATTAGTTGTTAATACACTACTTGTATTGATATCGCTAAATCTCATTTGAGTTAAAGTAGGAGATGCTCCATCAATTACCATAGCCCCATATCGCCATCTGTTAATTGAATCAATATAGTAAGGAATTCCCCAAGCATCATCTATTGTAATATGCCTAAAACCAGTTTCAGATAAATCAATAGAACTTCGAATTAGTACTCCCTCGAAGCATGAAGCATCTTCAACCTGTATTTCTTGAGTACCTTGTTTCATACCTTTACACTCTCCAATTTCACTAGCATTGGAAGGATCAGTCCATCGGAAAGTGATTTTATTTGCCAAGCTTGCATCGCCGGAGGAACCACAAGAGCTAGAACCAGCACATAGATTTCCTCTTACATCAAGATATGTACCATTTGGGAAAATAACAGTGGTTCCTGGTTGAATAACTAACTTAGCACCGGATGCAATTGTAATGTCTCCGGTCAACTGATGAGTTCCAGACCATGTTTCTGAAGTTGTAATAGTTCCAGAAGTAGTTTCATTATTAGCCATTACAGGGCTTGCAGGCCCTACTAGAGCGATTAATACGCTAGATAACATGAGAAATACTAGGAAGGAACTTCTTACTCGGCGCTTGGACATGTTTTACCGTATTATGTATCATTTATCAATGCTAGAGTTACATTTGAGAATAATGTATCAACAAAGCGTATTTGTATCAATTTCAAATATTGGAAAAATTATTCCACATTAAAAGTAAAAGAGATTTCCTCAGACCACTTGACTAAGTCCAAAGTACCATAACCTGAATGGGAATTATGATTAGCAGATTCGAAGTTACTCCTATCGGAAGACCTTGCTAATGCATGTTTGACAAGCTTCATTTCATCCTCATCAATATAGCCATCCGAACCTTCAATGGAATCCCTGCATTGTTGAAGAATCAATGCCAAAGCTCCTGTAACAAATACTGTGGAATCACTCGTCCCAGAAGAGTAAGCATATGGTGATGACAATGTGCTTGATGCTGTAGAGAAAATATTAACTCCTGGAGCCACAACTTCTGGTTTTTGATTAGGGAAATCCCTTTCATCTCCTGTTGCTGGATCAATTGATGAACCAAAGGCACTGCTACCCCATACATATCCAGATTTAGATATGGCTCCAACCGAAATTACGCCTGGAAGGTTGGAAGGTTGAGAAACGTCATTTATATCTAAATC
>NYXJ01000027.1 GCA_002685315.1 Methanobacteriota archaeon | reverse complement strand
ATCTAATAATCGGTAGACATATTACTGGAATTCAAGCATTCACTAGAGAAGCCTGATAATTTGATCACAAACAAAAAGAGGGAAAAAAATGAATATAGCCGTACTACTAAAACAAGTGCCAGATACAACTGCGAAAATTACAATTTCAGATGGGAAAGTTGACGAAAATTCAGTTAGTAAATGGTCAATGAGTCCATATGACGAATATGCTTTGGAGTCAGGACTTCAATTAAAAGAGGCAACTGGAGGCAATCTAATCGCAATTACTTGCGGACCAGAAAGAGCAAAAAAAATGCTTACTGATGCTGCTGCAGTGGGTGCAGATACTCTTGTTCATATCTCAGATGAGGGTGTTAGCGATAGTACTCATGTTCAAAAATTACTTGCCGCGGCTGTAAAGAAATTTGACTCTCATGTTGTGCTGTGTGGGAAACAAGCAGCAGATACTAATGGAGGTTCAACAGGACCGGGAGTTGCTGAACTACTCGATGCTGCATGTGTGACTTTGGTCTCAGAAGTAAATTTTTCAGAAGGAAATTTTACTACAATTAGACCTAGTAATTCGGGTACAGAGAAAGTAATTGTCGATGGGCTCAGTGTTTTTGCATTTGACAAAGGTTCATCAGAACTTAGAAGACCTAATGTAAGAGGAATTATGATGGCAAAAAAGAAGCCTGTCGAGTCGATTACGTCTGGTGATTTGGGAGTTAATTTGGACCCCTCTAATGTGAAAATGAATTCTCAAAACCCTCCTCCTGAGAAGCCTGCTGGACAAAAATTTGAAGGCGCAGAGTATGTCAATGAAGTAGTATCGAAGTTAAGGAATGAGGCAAACGTAATTTGAGGTGAAAAAAATGGATTTTACAATAATAGCAGAAACAAATGGTGATTCACTTCACCCAACTACATACCAACTAATTGGAGCCGCGGCTAGTTTGGGTTCTAATTCAACCGTAATTTGCCCGAATGGAGTAGGTTCTTCAGAGGCTTCTAAGATAAACGGAGTCGAGAAAGTAATTTCAGTAACTGGAGATTGTTTCAATATTTTCGATGGAGGAGCATGGGCCTCGGCATTGTCTTCAATGTGTGGAGAAATGATTTTGATATCTGCATCTCCGAATGGGAGAGAGATTGGTTCTAGAATTGCTGCTAAAAAGGGTATTCCGATTATCCAGGATGTTGTTTCCATGACTGAAGGCATAACTGTTAGCAGGCCTATTTACTCTGGTAAAGCCATGGAATCATTGACAATTTCTGGGAGTGCAGTAGTTACATTAAGACCTAATGCCTTTGAAGCAGCATTGGCAGAAAATGACGCCCCCATAAACGTCGTCGATCAATCAGCAGATGTAAGAATTGCAATACAAGAAGCTATCAATAAAGCTAGTGAAAGATTAGATGTTACGGAAGCAGATATAATTATTTCAGGTGGTCGAGGAATGGGGACAATTGAAAACTTCTCACATTTGGAAGAAATTGCAGACACTGTTGGTGCAGCAGTAGGAGCCAGTAGAGCTGTCGTAGACGAATGGGGTATGCCTCATAGAATGCAGGTNGGGCAAACAGGGAAAACTGTGACTCCGTCANTGTATATCGCAGTAGGNATTTCAGGAGCCATACAACACTTGGCAGGNATGAGGTCTAGNAAATACATTTTAGCCATAAACAAAGATCCNGANGCACCTATTTTTGGAGTTGCAGATTATGGTATTGTTGCAACATGGGAAGATGCAATCCCTGCACTAAAATCAGCCCTTTCAGAACTTCAGTCTTAATTCGTTGCAATGCGTTGAAATTAAGATGCCGTTTCGAAAGGTCATGGACTCTAATGTACTCGAAGATAAGAAAGTCCGAATGGTGATCGCTTCGGCACTAATTCTTGGAATATTAATAGGATTAAGTCTTGCAGATGTTGTTTTTGATGATTATCAAACTGGACTAGGAGATAAAGACGGTGACAATGTCCCAGATATTTCAGACCTAGAACCAGATGGAGATGCTGGAATAAGATTCACACTCGTAGAAATTATACATGAAGAANTATCATCTGATACTAATATCACACTAGTTTTGGGTTACAACGACAATGGAGATAGCGAAGGAAAGTTAAACGGACAGGTGTGTATTCTCAATCTAACTATAATCGAGAATACTACAGTAACCAGACCATCTCATAATTGCGTATTTCAAGTGGCNGATTATGCGCTGAGATCCGTATCATTCGAATATAGAATGTTTGAAGAGAAAGTAATTAATCATGAAACAATAAGAGAAAATTGGGATATATTTGCAGGAAATGATAATGAAAATCCGTGGGGAACTAATACCACAGTTGATCCAGGATTCTTATCAGTTGGTAGCACTATACTGTTAGATGGGATGTCAGATAGTGATGATTGGGAAAATAATGCAAGAGTAATTTGGTATACTAATGGTGTCGAAATCTTCGCAGATTAAAGAACTTGAACTGTTAGAGTTGCCTTTGATGATGCACCCCTATCGTCAACTATTGTAAGGTAAAAAACATGAACGCCCTTTGATAATTTGACTTTTACTTGAGGACTATTTGAAATTACTTTATCGGAATCATTTTCCCAAGACCAAGTATTGATAGTACCATCAGGATCGTAAGACTTACTTCCATCAAGTAACACTATGGCAGTACCATCTGAATTGGATTTAACTGTCATATCTTCGCCAACATCCACAATTGGTGGTAGGTTTAATGATCTAGCAGATTGGGATAAATCTTCTAAAATATCAACCTCGACCACAGGAAGAGAAAATTCCACTTCTAATTCTTCATCCAATGCNTCAAAGATTTCTGATGAATCTGGAGGCAACAAAGGTTTCATTGAAGATGCTTGTTCTTCTTCAACAGATAAAGCACCAGAATATTCAGAATCAAAATTAAAATTTTCTTCTTCGAAATTATATTCGTTAGAAATTATTTCAGAGTCAGGATTAATGATTAATATTGGAGTAGGGGAATGTTGTTTCTTGTCATCACCTAAAATAGCAACTCTAGATTCACCTATGAAGGATATTTTCTCAACTATTCCAATGTGTTCAAGGCTCCAAATTATTTCCCCATTAGGATTTACTCTAGTGATATCAAACCATGAACCTACCAGTATATCCTCCTTCCAAGGAAATATTTGCTTTATTGAATAATCAAACTTAGATAATAGGTTATATCCCTTAGAATTTATTTGTAATTCTAATAATTCACCATTAAAGCATCCCAAAAGTACTCCTTTGGGTGTAGGAGTAATACAATTGACTAAACTATCTACCTCACAACTATGAATTTGACCTTTTTGAATACTCCAACACTCTATTCGATTTTCAGGCCTATCGTCAATAGCCATTCCAAGTGAATTACGTGAGACTACAAGAACATCAGATGAACGAAATATCATGGATGAAATTGTTTCGATATCATCAGATGCTGCCTGAGAGGTTCTAATTTCATCACCTGAATTGTTGACCAGAATGAAATCGCCGTTTTCAAGAGCGATGGCTGAATAATTTCCTTCATCATTNCTACAAATATGAGTCATCTGGCCAAGTTCTTTTCCCCATAATAATTCACCATTAGAATCAAATCTAAACAAGGCTCCTGAACTATCTGCTACTAAGAANTCAGATCCAGATAAACAAATAATTTCACAGCCAGAATTTAGCTCATGACTCCAAATTATTTCTTTAGAAAAACCACAAATTCCTGAAATACTAGACCCTACAATTAAGTTGTCACCTATTTCAAATAGACCAATTATTTTCCCTTCTAATTCAAATGAATCTTTAACCATACCATCAGGCGAAATTATAGTCACAATACCCTCTTGATTACCGACAGCCAAATTTCCATTAGACATTTCACATGAAACGGTTGGAATGCCGCCAAGTTCAACCGAATTGAGTACCTCAATAGTTGAATCCATAAATATTCTAAGCNCTGATGACGTATCATCCTAACTGGCGAATGTGTCAAGCAGGTGCCGATTTTTTNGCTTTATCATTTCTTGATTGCTCGATCTTNTTAAGATAATCTTCAGTAATTCCACCAGTCACATAAACACCATCGAAACAAGAACAATCGAATGTTGCAATATTATTTTCGCCTGTCCCTAAACATGCCTCTACCAAGTCATCAAGATCCTGATATATCATCCAATCTGCACCTATAGCAGTGCAAACTTCTGAATTTGTTCTATTGTGAGCAACGTACTCATTCTTTGCAGGCATATCAATTCCATATACATTAGGATGTATGATTGGAGGCGCTGCTGACGCGAAAAATACTTTCTTGGCTCCTGCATCCCTAGCCATTTCGACTATTCTCTTTGAAGTATTTCCTCTAACAATACTGTCATCAACAATCAAAACGGTTTTACCCGAAAATTCACTAGGTATAGTGTTAAGTTTTTTACGTACTGAATCTTTTCTAACTGACTGTCCAGGCATAATAAATGTACGACCAATGTATCTATTTTTGACAAAACCTTCTCGGTAGGGAACTCCTAACTCTCTAGCTAATTCTAAAGCAGCGATACATCCACTATCGGGTACCGGAATCACAGCATCGATACCATGATTAGGGTTCTTTTCTTTGATTCTTCGAGCTAACAAAGCCCCCATTCTAAGACGAGCAGAATGTACTGAAATTCCATCAATAATAGAATCAGGACGTGCAAAGTAAACATGTTCGAATATACATGGTCGATGTTGAGGGTCAGGGTGACATTGTCGCGAATAGAAAGACCCATCACACTTCACAACTATTGCTTCTCCTGGCATTACGTCTCTTTCTAATTCGAAACCTAAAGCCATCAAAGCCGCACTTTCAGACGCAAATGCTCTTTCTTTGAATCCATTTACTTCCCTAACGCCCATGCATAGTGGCCTGATTCCATTGGGGTCTCTGAATGCAATAACGCCCCAGCCAGTAATTGAAGAAACGACGCTGTAACTACCCTCGGCTCTCATATGCGTCCTCTCAATAGCTCTGAAAACATCTTCTTGATCTAAAGCATCCATTCCTCCAGGACGCCCGTTGAGTGATCTTTGTATTTCTGCCGCCAATAAGTTCAGCAACGCCTCTGAGTCGGAACTAGTGTTTATCCTCCTATGGTCGTACTCTAGTAAACTAGTAAGTATCTCCTCAGTATTGTTAAGATTACCATTATGAGCTAAACTAACCCCAAATGGAGTATTAGTATAGAATGGCTGAGCTTCTGCTACTGACGAACTGCCTGCGGTAGGATACCTAACGTGTCCAATACCAGCAGAGCCCTTCAAAGATTTCATATGTCTCTGTTTGAATATATCTCTAACATACCCATTTGCTCTTCTATGATACAAATTATCATTATCGAAAGTAACGATACCTGCTGCATCTTGTCCACGGTGTTGAAGAACTAACAATCCATCATAAATATCCGAAGCAACAGAATATTCAGGGCTACCAACAATTCCAATAATTCCGCACATAAGAACAAACCTCGCTAAGTTGTAAGGGTCTTAGCACTTTGCTATTCAGAACTTGATTTATTTGCTACCCATGGAACGATTTCTTTTGCTCCATTGATACTTGCGCATACGGGATGTTTTACCATATCCACAAGACGAACATATGCCTTTCTGTTTATGGTAAGAATGACGCCCACATCGACGACAACGAATGTGAGTCGACTTTTGTCGCTTACCCATGCTTGGAGTACCTTTTGACATGATAACACCTATTTGATAGCGCGGCGACTTACCGACTTGTTATGAGAGTTACCCTTGAGGGGATTAGTCANCANAGGCNTTATTTCTATTCAGGAGAATCTAATAAATCATCAAAAGGACGTTTTCTAAATGAGGCTCTNAATAAGAAATAAATGATTATAATGTACAAAAAGGGAATAATTATGAGGATTCCTTGAATACCTTCTACCAGGGAAAAACGGATTGCATCNACAATAGTTTCTACATCATNATTCAATGAGTTTATGATTAATGCAGAAATTAAAATCAAAAAACTTTGTACTACTACNGGGATGGTTGGCTTACTGTAAGGATGTAGCGAGAATAGTTGGAAAATAATTAGAGAAAAATTNGTCAACATAAAGCCANCTAATGTGTAGTATAATATCTCCAATAATATAGAANTCATTTTTCNTCAACCCCTATGTTGATAGAAATTATTTTNTTAACAAAATCCTTTTCCTCTTCAGTTAATTCTGGTGCTGGATCTTCTAAAGGAATACTATTTTCAACAAATCTAACTAATAGAATGAATAAGAATAATGACAATATTGCGCCTAATGAAGAAAATAATAAAACAAGCAAAAAATTATCTGGCAACTCATAGTATTCATAGAATAGATAAAATGAAAGTAAAATGATTATCCAACCAATAGATAACTGAGGATAACGTACTTTCCAATAAATTGGTGAGCCCCGGAGTACTAGAAAACATCCTAATGAGCAAACAAAAAACCATGGAGCGAAATCATGTATAGAATCTAGTAAATCTGACTCAGGATTTTCAATAGGGAAATTGTTGAAAATTATGAGTAAAACCCCCATAAGGATAATTGGTAGAGAAAAATTACTTCTTGAAAACGAAGGTCCCATTCTGCCAAAAGAAATACCTACCATTAATAGTAAAATGGCAGACCAAAATAGCGTGGAGCCGAGAATCACGCTAATCCCTAATAGTTCCTACTTCATCTATGTTTTTTAACAAAAATCACTAATTCATAGTTTCCATCTTCAAAGATTGCGCGACAGAGTTCATATACGGGTCGTCAGTCGCCCGCACCGTCGTAAGACGCTGAGGTGCTAAAGATGGTCAAAATGCCGCGTAAAGTAATGCGTTACAGTCCTTCTGCTGGTAAGCACACAGAACACACTGTAGAGCGAGTTAAGAAAAGGCGAGCTAGTGAGTTGAAATGGGGTCAGAGAAGATTCCGTAAAGTTACTTCTGGTTACAGAGGTTTCCCGAGACCTAAACCATCTGGTGAGAAACCAACAAAGCGTGTAAATCTAGTATTCAGATGCACTGAAACTGGTAAGGGTCATTCACCTGCTGGAAAGCGTGCAAAGAAATTCGAACTAATTGATAAATAATTGAGGGCTAATAATGAGTGGAAAATTCCTACGTGTAAGTTGCACAGATTGTGGACATGAAACTATTCTATTCGACAGGGCGTCGACCTCAATCGCTTGTTCAATTTGCGGCGCTACATTAGCGAAACCCGCAGGTGGAAAGGCTGATCTTTCAGGAAGCACAGTTGTAGACGTCCTCGAATGAAGGGGACAATAGAATGAGTGAAGCCGAAGAAATATGGCCTGATGAAGGTGAACTCCTAGTTTGTACTGTAAAGGGAGTCAAAGAAAATGGAGCATATCTGAATCTTGATGGATACGGAGACAAAGAAGGTTTCGTGTTCATTGGAGAAGTTGCCTCTGGATGGGTAAAGAACATCAGAGCGCATTTGAGAGAAGGACAAAGAGTCGTCGCTAAAGTTATTACAATCAAAAAGGATAGGGAGAGAGTCGATCTATCTATCAAGGCTGTATCAGCGGAAAGAAGGAAAGACACTCTACAAAAATGGAAAAATCAGCAAAGAGCAAATCAAATTATGCGTGTTGCTGCCCAAAGGGTGAATTGGGATGAAGAGAAGACAGAAGCAATATCAGAAGAAATGATTGAACAATTCGGATCATTATATGGAGCATTGGAAGAATGTGCAATTTCGGAAACAGCGTTATCAGATTCGGGTTTCACCGGTAAATGGATGAAAGTAGTAACAGAATTAGCAGTTGAAAATATAGTTCCTCCATTTGTGGAAATTAGAGGTATTTTTGACATTGAAGTTTGGGGTTCAGAAGGAGTTGGCGCAATAAGAGATGCTTTATCTGCAGCAGAATTAGTTGTTGGAGATGAAGAAGAAGTTACTCTAACTTGCCATTATGATGGAGCGCCACATTACAGAGTAGACATAAGAGCGCCAGATTATTCATTGGCAGAATCTTCATGGGAAGCCGCAAAGA
>NYXJ01000026.1 GCA_002685315.1 Methanobacteriota archaeon | reverse complement strand
AAAATGGAGCCACTGGGGAGAATTGAACTCCCGACCTTCCCATTACCAATGGGATGCTATACCCCTAAGCCACAGTGGCGGCGTCTAATCGAAAAACAATTTCGATTTAATCACTACGGAGAGAGATTCAAAATCACAATTGAAAAGCAACAGACTCAAAATGTCATCAAGTCTCCGAGACTATGAAGCCGAGGTCGCATAGCCTGGTATTGCGCATGACTGGAAATCATGTGGGATTTTCCCTCGGGAGTTCAAATCTCCCTCTCGGCGCCATCAGCCCTACTAATGTATATTCTAGATCATAAAACATAGACACATATCGTGATTTTTGAATCCCGATAAGGGAGTTACTTAATGCAGTATTTCATGTCGCACACACATAAGGGGGCTCCGTTCAATGACTGATGAAACAGAAATTAGAAACCAAGAGCCAATCAGACTGAGTGAAATCACAATAAATTACAAGTTCTCCGAATATAATGAAAGACTGGATTTCTTGGATAAAATTATGCAAGAGTCTAAATTTCATATGAAAATGATATTAAGAGGTTGGGGAGCATTTGAATTTTCAATATTTGGAGTAGGCGTTCTAGCGATATTTTTAGGATCATGGGATTTAGGTATAGGCGAGCTTAAAAGTGGTGGAGACTATAATAGAGTTGGAACCGAAGGTATGTTATTCTTAGATGATTTATCTCTAATTCTATCGCTGTTATCGATAATTGCATGGATTGGGTTTGTGATTCAGTTGTTTATACGTTTCCCTATTATGAGAGAAAATCTTGTTTACATGATGATAGGTATGGTTGCAATACAGATAGGCTACATCTACACATATGCCAGTAATCCAAACTTCCCTGAAAATCTAGATATAGGAATGTTAGCACCTATTATTCTAGTGAATTTGATTTTTATATTCCTAGTGATTTTTGTCGTACACAAAGCAGTCACTGAGACAAGGGATGTTCATGTGATTGAGAGACATTCACACCCCGACCCGAGAGTAGTCGAAACTGCTTGGAAAGACCATAGTCTAAGATTATGGAGTTTGGGACTAGGAATCTGGATGGTAATGGTCAATATTTTTTCTTGGTCTTCATCGAAATCTATAGCACTGAGACCATTATCTTCTGAGGCAACAGTTTTTGATTTTCCTTGGCTTTATCTTATATGTAGTATACTTTCAATTTTCCTACTAACACATATCATATGGTATCCTCAATTCATGCTGGGTGCTGCAGAAGATAGGATTCAATCAGTTAGAGCAAGGGAAGTTTCTGGTGAAATAAGTCCTCAAAATTTAAACGATATGCAAGGTATTTGCCCTATCTGTAAAGAAGAAACTCCCGCTATTCAGAAAGCTAATGGTAAAATTACCGTACCTTGTCAATATAATTGTGGAGGAGTCGGATCTCCTGGTTCGGTGTGTAATGTATGTGAAATGACATTACCAACAAGATTCGATTGTACCAATTGTAAATCTAATACTACTATTTCAAGTCATTTTAGTAGACAAGACGCATGGTAATTGAAATGCGTAATTAAAAGTTGGTTTTGATATGATTTGGGGTGTAATTTTAGAAATTTTCATTTGGTTTTTTGTTGAAATAATATTATTTGGAATATGGGCAATAATAATGGCAATCTACAACGCATTTATTTGGATTATTAATCTATTCAAAAATTTATTTTTATCCATATTCAGTGAAATATCAGAGAAAAATGAGGAAAAATACTCTGATTCAGAGACTTCTGATGAATTGATTTATATCGATGGAAAACACACAGTTAACGTTATCAACGCATCAAAAACAAGAGATGAAGATGTATTCAAACTTCTAGTTGGTTTCTCAGTGACTTTGGTATCAGCATTTTTATTAGCAGTGGTACTATTATGGCTATTTATCACGATGAATGGTGAGGCATTCGGTTTCAATCCACCTCAGTCATTAGTCACTTGGGAAGACGAATACAGAGATATTACTGGAATAAATGAGATAGATGGATTAGATGGAACAGGGATATCATTATGCATAGTAGATTCAGGAATCGATACTTCACACCCCGATTTGAAAAATATCAATCTTATGGGCTGGAATGATGTCATTAATTCTAGTCCAAATCCATATGACGATGACGGACATGGAACGGCTATGGCAGGAATAATTGTTGCCGATGGAGGATTAAATGGAATTGCGAAAAATGTTGATTTATATGTTGCAAAAGCAATTAATTCAGATGGTTCAGGTACCGATGATGGTATTGCAGAAGCTGTGGATTGGTGTGTTTCACAAGATAGTGACATTGTCTCTCTAAGTCTAGGAGGAGGACAAGGCATTGGCGGAGATTTATTCACTACAGATTCACTTGAAATCGCTGTTGAGAATGCAATTGAACAGGGTGTATATGTAGTTGCAGCAGCGGGAAACGATGGGGAAGATGATGACGGAGATGTTTCATCACCAGGGTCAGTTGAGAATGTGATTTGCGTTGGAGGCGTCACAAGACTTGGAAACTTATGGTCTGGAAGTTCTGAAGGAGATAACAATGGAAGATTGTGGCCCAATCCTATTCTTCCAAGAAATGATCCTGACAAAAAACCAGAGATAATCGCACCCGGCCTTGAGGTACCAGTATTAATGACTGATTCAGATTCTTGGTGGGGTTGGTCTAGTGGCACTTCTGCTTCAACAGCGTGGGTTTCAGGAGGATTGGCATTGTTTCTGCAAGAAAATCCAGATTTTCAAAGAAATAGTAATAGTGATGAAACGAAAATTGAAGAAATAAAAATTCTATTAAGTGAGAATTCACAAATGAAAGATGGACAAAGTCAACATGATGATAATTTTGGATATGGAATATTTAGAATTGATACATTAATACAAGCAGTTAATTCTAGTTCATCAGATACTGAAGAGGGTCTAGTAAAAAGAAATATAAATATTGAAAGAAATATTTTTGATATTTTTCAAGTTGAACGACGTATAACGGCTAGCGTCCCGCCAGATAATTCTATGAATGCCATTGAATGATTTACGTTGCATTCTCGTATCACTTTCATCCATTGATTAAAAGATTCAACTTTTCTTTGAGCATCATTAGGTTCATCTCCATCTTCGGGAACACCAACATCACCAGTAGGTACTTCTGGCTCTTTTACTAAGATGAAACCACCATGCGAAATTACTTCTAAGGCGGCAATTGTTGCATTAGGTCTCTGATTTTCGGGTAAATCGATGATTATTAGATCAATTGGCTGAGGCAAAGGGGAAGGTTGAGCACTGGATGGCAATGCTGCTGTTGCGACTGACCAAGATGATGTTTCAGCAGTTATTTCTTGCCATGATCTAGTCAAAACCTGTGTCCATTGTTCTGAAGAATGACGGCGGACAAGACGATCAATTATAACTCCAAATTTTCCTGCTGGTTCAACTATTCTAAATGTATCAGGCCTCGGTCTAGGTTCAGAAGGAGGATTAGCAGGATCACCATTCCATAAATCAAGTAGCCAAGCTGCTAAGTGGCCTATTCCTCCGCCCACTAAAACTACATTTCTAGCCGGAATCTTAGATGAAATATCTCTGATTTTGACTCTGAAAGCGCGAGTTAAAGGAATTAAATTCATATGCAACATTTGTTGACCAATATTCGCTGCTATCTGAGGTTCCCCTTCACCATAATCAGAGCCAGAAGATAGTAATTTCTCAAACATTTCACGCTCAGACATTTGAGGTAACCCTACGCCGCCCCCGTCACTCATGACATGGGCTATATTAACTCTAATTTCAATCATCCCATGCAAGGATGGCTTCAATAAAGGAAGTCATTTCGAAGAGACATGGAAGATACGGATATCGATGAAGAAGTATTTGATGCCGCAGTATGTCCTGAATGTACAAAAATGACTGAACATGAAATTCTAAGAAGAAACGTTAAGGGAAATGGAGAAGATTTGTTAGTCAGGTGTGTGATTTGTAGTAACGTACATAATTTACAGTTAAGGCCACCGAAATCAGTATTTATCAAAACTACATTGTCTGATAGAATGGATAGCGAATTGTCATTAATTGAAGCAGATGAAGATGAAGAAATTGTCAAAGAGGATTACTTCCAACACCAAGAACAAACCTATAGAATTACAAGAATAGAAGATTCAACATCTAGAGAATGTATATCTCTTAATGCAGGAGAAATATCTGCAATGTGGGCAGTGAGAGTAGATAGGACGATAGTGCCAATCACCATGACTGAAGGTGAAATCAGCGTACCAAGCAGCATAGAATGTGAACCTGACAGAATTTTTTCTTGTGGCGCTATAATGCAAATGAATGGAAGAAGATGGAGGATCAGAGCTCTCCACACAGGTAAGGGAAGAACGCTCAATGGAAAGAGAATCGCCAGTGAGATTAGAAGAATCTACTTACATGTTCCAGATGATCATAATTAAAATGGTAAAATTTGATCTATCTTCTATTAGTCCAAGGCATGATTATCGTTTTAGTAACATGCCAAGCAATATCTGGATTTTCTCGTATCCTCCTAACCCCATACTCATACCATTTAGTACCGTATGGGACATAAACTCTAGTCAAGTGACCCTCGGAAGCTAATTTTCTCCTAAGGTTACCTCGTACGCCTAGAAGAAATTGGAATTCATAGCCGGGTCCCTTGCCTGTTCTACTACCCGCAGAATTATCTCTTGAATCAGTATCAACGGTCATATTCATGTCGCTTAGTTTTTCTAAACTATGATTAATTATGGGAATGTCATGTGAGGCAATGGCAGTGTAGCAACCCATTTCTAACATTAAATCTATGCATTCATTTGTTGAATCCACTATTTCCTGATATTTAGTATAAGAAATATCTCCGGATTCCAGATAAATACCTTTACAAATTCTAAAGTCTGCAAGAGAACCTAACTTATTAGAAACCTCAGCGATATCTTCTTTGGTCCTGAAAAGTCTGCCTTGTAAGACAGTCCCGATATTTTCAAAACCCTTCTTTTGCATTTCTAATACAACATCAATAGTTTCTTGTGTGACTCTATGATCCTCCATATCCAATCGGACAAAAATGTCATTTAGAGCCGCCTTCTTCATAATCTCTTCAATATTTGATAATGCAACCTCTTTGTCTATCAGTAATCCCAAAGCAGTGGGCTTCAAAGAAATATTTGCATTGATTTGATTGGACACAATCAACTCTAAAACTCTGGAATATTCATCTACAAAGTATCTTGCTTCTCCAATATCACTGATTTCCTCTCCTAAAACATCAATTGTAAAACAAGCATCCTCTTTAGACATATTTTTCATTAAATCTATTGCAGATTCGAGGTTCGAACCTGCAACATAACGACCTGCTATACGCTTGACTAAAAATTTAGGAGCGATTGGCATCAAGCCAACAATGATTTTCCCTATCGCTCCCATATACGGTCGAAGACAATGAAAGATTTGATTATTCTCTTTGAGAGATTTGCTTAGCACGCCTTACTTCAACACCTAAATCATCTAATTTTTGGATAATTGCCGAGCGTTGCCATCCCTTGAATGATTTCCTATCCAGATGAGCAAAAATTTTACTTTGAGGGAAAGAAATTCTTGTAGAATCAACAGCACTCTGGATGCATTCAGACCATGGACCAGAAGGGATCTCAGATTCATTGTTTTGCTCGAATATCAAGGAATAGTTTGCTATAATATGCCCCACATTAATATCTGAGTTCAAAATTACTGCTTTATGCCTAGGAGCATAATGGCCTCCTCCAAATCCAATCATTACATCTAAATCGGAGTTAAAATATGCTGATTTGCTTCCAAACATTACTAAAACATCAGATATCACTTCTGCCCAGCAATCCGCAACATCTTCTCGACCCCATTCATCTTCTGTTGAGCCAATCTCGATATACAATGTAGGTGTTGTTAATATCGGTCCGTGATGAGTGGTTTCTAGAGTTAAATCAAAATCAGTATCTAACTTTTTCTTTCTAGCCAAAGTGTTCATTCTCCTAAATAATGATGCGAAATATTTACTTGGAGGCACTAATAATCCATTTTCCCCTCCAGAAATACCCTCTTCCCCATAGGGTAATATTCCCGGGATACCAATAGCATGCAAAGTCATCGCTGGAGTATTAGAACGCGAAACATGCCTAGACAAAATAAGAATATCATAAACAGAAAGACCTGTTTGTTTTTTGAATAGCAAATCTATATGATTTGCCCTAATATGAATTTGATCTATAACTAATAGATACACGCTACCACATTCATGAATGTAGTAATCTCCTGAAGTAATTGAAAATGGCTTACTCCAACCATCTAAACGCATCATTGCAGCATATAGTGTCATCGATGCAGTATCTGATTTAGAAGCCACAAGAAGTACTCCCATGACTCACCCAAGGTGGATTTAATTTTCAATCCTCTGAACCACACCTTGAAACACTGATGATTATACGACACAATATGGAAGATTCGGGGATAGGTTTCGCCCCAATCAAAATTGACTCTGGAAAGAATATTCATGTTATTTCTGGAGTCTCCGGACAATTGCTGAAAGTTGATGACAAGCTCAATCGACTCGGCGAGGTTAGCAAACCATTCCCTGCATTGATTACATCAAGTACAATAGTGAAGGAGAAATGGATTGGAGTATGGGTTGAAAGAGATTTAAGACAGGCGAGAATGGCCGCATTTGATTTAAATGAAACCTGGATGGATGGCGATACAAAAGCAGAATTAAGAAGTAATAAATTAGATTCAATCCTCCATCCTTCATCTAGTATTTGGTCACAAATACTGGATTCTGAACCTACCGCATTATCAAATGTAGATAATTCAATTTGTTTTTCTACAATAAATAGAGGGATATATAGAATAAATGATGAATCAAAAGAAATTTGGAGAGCTGAGATTCCTGAATGGAAACAAATATCAAAAATAAAATCATTAGATGAAATAATTGGATTCCTTAACACTGAAGAAGGAACAATATTATTCTCAAAGGCAGGGGGGTTCGCAGTAATAGATGGAAGTGGGAATATTGTCAAAAAGGGCTTATTAAAATTACCAGAGGTTGTTACTGGTTTCCAATACGACAAAGAGAAAGGATGGTTCATTAAATTGAATGGAAAATATTTTGCAACATTATCTAAATTAACTGACTCCCCAAAAATATACAAAGTTTTAGGCCCAATATATGATGTTAAAAGCATTCAAGGAGATTGGGTTTGGACTGGTTGGAGACATGATGGAAAGCTAAGTAAAGACGGATCTATTATTATGGAATTAAGAGAAAATATTGGCATTGGCATCGTTGGAGACAATGTCCTTACAAATGATGGGAAATGGGAAAAAATAAGAATTTAATTATTCTTCTTCATCGTTTGAATTATAGCCGCATTTACCACAAGATTTTCGATCTTTATGAATGGCCAAGAATACACCAGGACCACATCCAGGTTCGGGACAGAATTCCGCACGAACTAATTTATCACCATCTATCTTATATTTTGACCACTTAGATTGTGGATTAGGTCCTTCCGCCATTATTCATCTCCTCCTGTATCTTTTTGTGGACGTGCTTTCTCATGCCTTTCAACAATGAATTTTGGTTCTAGTGAAGCCGTTTCTTCAGAATCGTAAACCAATGCAGTTCCAGTAGTTAATGGCCTTCCATACCTAGTATTTACGTTCTTTACAAAAACTAGTTCTTTTTTCGAACCTGGTTCTGCTTTTGCGGCGGCGGTAATCATTTCCGAAAGCGTAGGTGTAGGGAGATTCTCATGATTCCATTCAAAGGTTAGTTCAACTCGACCAAGTAGTGGGTTTTCTTTTCTTTCAATTATTTGCATATTTTTTCCTCCTTATCTAATATTTACCTTCAGAGCATAAGCCCCTGGATCCTCAATATTCAGCCTTTTGGCGACTTCAGATCTATTAGGGTTAAGAATAATTACATAACCTTGCCAATCAGTAGTTACTGGAGCATTAGGGCACCATTTACAATTAACGGGATCTTTTTTATTTTCTGGTTCTGGGAGAATACGATTACATTCCCCGCAAGCAAATGGTTGCTTAGCCATTTTAATCCTGCTCCTGAATCCAAGAATATGCTCCAAGCCCATCCATTTTACAGTTTAATCCAATTTTACTTGCTCGTGGGTCATTCTGATTGATTGCTTTAGAAACTACGCGAGAACGGATATAAGAGCCCTCTTCTAAGTATTTGCCACTGGAAGAACCCTCAATTCTTTTTACTCCCAAGTTCACATTAATAGGTTCGTCAAGAATTTGAGATTTATGCAATAATGCCTCCATTGGCCCTATTCTTACGAACGCTCCATATTCTGAAATCTCAGAGGCATAACCATCTACAACTTCATTATTTTCCATGTTGAAGAGTAACGCTTTGAACTTTACACGTTGATAAATTGCTCCATCTCCGTGAATAATTTTTCCACGACCTAAGGGCTCATGATCGAATGTTAAAACCGTATAATTTTCATCGGGATCAAAACGCCCCTCAAATGCATCATTTGCTAATTCATCAATATGGTCGACTAAGTTACGTCCTGCACGGATATACTCTGCAGGTATTCTTATTGTATCTTCGCGTGTGACTATGCTGTACATCTTTTTTCCTCCATTTAACGGACTGCTCCGAGGTTTGTCGGAGGAAGGCAGAAGACCCCCCGTCCCTCATCGGCAAAGCCTCCAGAGGAGAAGTCCGTTGAACCGCCGACTTACCACTCCTGTATAAGCACAACGGATGATTAATGACTTCGGANAATAGGATTTACCTTACAGACCATAGGTCTGGATGATAGTTTAGTGCGAATGTTCAAGTGGGTATTGAAACCCATTTAGACCCTGATGCGAGGGTTCACTATGTCAAGTCAATTGAACAAAGTTACTATTTGTTTGATTATGACGTCTCTTTTAGTGCTAATGCCTCATTCAGGATTCTTAACAAATTATGGAAATCATAATATAGAAATTGATGAGAGATTAATTGAATCATATTCCTCAGATTCTGATTCAGTTTGGGAAGATGGGGGGCAACCATGGCCTCAGGCAAGTAGAACACCAGGTAGAGAAGCATCACCTCCTGGACATGGTCCCGATGGAGGAGCAGGTATAGGTTCTCCAGAAAATGCTACTGAATTACAGTCAATAGTAAATCCTGTTATTAATTGGCAATATAGTAACTATGAATATTCAAATGATGCGTTAGCAACACCCATTGCCGACCTATCTGAATCAATAATTTCTAACGGAGATTCATTGGAAAGGTGTGGTGGTGATTCACTATTTACCATAATAATTCAAACAGAAAATGATGCAGCTGGACTCCCTCATAGTTTTTTGAAAATTATTGAAGGAGAAGACGCTGACCTCGCTTGGGAAGTAGATTTAGGTGTAATTACTGATGAGGGAAGAGATGAAATAAAGGCATCCCCAGTAGTTGTTGATCTAAATTTTGATGGAAAACAGGAAATTATTATTTCTTATGACATTGGTGGGACTTTCTATGTTAAAGCATTCTCACCTGAATTAACATGTTCAGTGACTGGTTGGTCCCCAGGAGGGAGCCATACGACGGAATTATTGTGGACTTATACAGATTCTACATTAATGATTGGAAGTGATGATGGACCATATACAGGAGAGGTATTAGGAGGTCACAAGCCAACTACTCAACCATTACTGGCAGATTTAGACTTAGATGGTTCCGCTGAATTAGTATTGTCATTGATTGAAAAAAATACTAAAGAACCGGTAATTTTAGCCTTGGATATAACAGGAACTTCTGCTACTTCATTGTGGGAAAAAACATTAGATAAGGGGACCCATCCATCAGATCCTGCATTTGTTCAAACTGATGAAAATACTGCCTTTGTCGTACTAACATCTGTTCAGAGTACGACAAGTGCAATGTGGTTGTGGAAATTAGATGCTTTAGATGGTGATTCAAATTGGGATGGGAAATCATTGGATAATCTAAACGGATTCGATTCAGATGTCCCACATATCAGACTTCCTGGACCGGTGATTGCAAACCTTGATTCAGATAGTGCGATGGAATTAGTAGTCACAATCCCTTCTGATTTCGACGATAATGGTGCCGCATATGGTGCAGAATACTATGGCGTAGAAATTAGCGATGGGACTAAAATTTGGGATTTTGAGGCATCTAACGGATATGCAGATTCTGCACCGATTGTCATCGACACTGATGACGATGGAGACCATGACAGAGTTTGCTGGATTACATGGACTGTTTCAGGGATATTTCAAACGGATTTTGATGGGTTTGCAGGATGTCATGATGGAACTGATGGTTCTAATCCGCAAGAAGCATGGAGCATTGAAATTTTGGAACCACAGGGTGCATTTAATGATGGGATAGCAGTATCATCGCCAATTTGGATGGATATAGATAATTCAAACGAACCAGAACTAATTGTCCCTTATGGAACAGAAGTTAGAGCATATGATGGAGAACTTGGCACGATGGCAGGTGTGAATTCGGATTGGAATAATCCAATTTCAGTTAATCATAGACTTTGGTCATCACCATCATTAGCAGATATTGATGGAGATGCAACACTAGATTTGGTCCTAGGCGATACAGTAATTTCTCATGAAATAGCAGATATTAGACCTCAATTAGATGGTAGAAGTATAGAATTTAGCCCCGCAGCTCCNGACCCTGGAGAAACCGTTACTATCACGGTATCTTTTGAAAATGCAGGAACTGCAGAGACTGATGAGGATTCAGATGTGATACTATATGCAGATAATCAAATTATAGCTCAAGAAAGATTCGGCAATATGCTGCCTGTTGACCCTACTGGTTCAGGATCTTTATCAACATTCAATGTGGAGTGGTCCGGAAATCTTGGTGAACATGAGTTCAAACTAGTCTTAGATCCTTACAGAAATATCACTCAATCAAGATACGATAACGATATTCATATTACTACATTAAATATTATTAATCCGTATAATGCTAGTTTTGAAATACCAACCGAACCAACGATTGTAACACCTGGTGAAAATTCTTTATTTACACCGAATATTCGTTCAACAGGAAGGTTGGCAGGAATATGGAGTCTATCCATAGGCGATATGGACTTACCAGATGGTTGGACTGTGACCGATGAAACACCAGGGGGCATTGAATCTATAGAGATTGGAGTAGGACAGGTTTGGTCTCCAAACCTGATAATACATGCGCCAAGTGATGCATTGGGATCTGATTCGGGTTATTTGACACTAACATTAACTTTAGACGATGACAATAATGTTTCAATCTCAGCACTTGCTGCAGTAGAGGCAAATAGGACTAGAGGGCTTTCTATTAGGGGCCCTGATGGAACTGCAAATACACATGGTTATGGTTTGACTGGAGAATATGCAGAAGCATGGATGCTGATTCATAATCTTGGGAACGCATTAGAAAATCAGATAACTATGGCTTTGGATACGACAGCATGGGGTGCTGACCTGAAATTATATGATTTAGAAGGAAATCAAATCCCAGCTCTTTCACTGGAACCTGACGAAATGATTTATGTCACCGCTAGACTGGATGTACCTAGTAATGCAAATCTAGGAGAGACTGTTAGTACACCACTTGAAATGTGCGTCGATCTTGATGAAGGAATATGTCAAACAATTCAGATAACTTTCACAGCAACTGGAGTGACAACTGACGTACATCAGAGAACTGTTCCGGGTAGAATATTATCTTGGGATATAGCAGCAGATATGCCAGTTGGAGTGAATCAACTTGAATGGTCAATGACGGATGCAGGACTAATTATTCCTGGTTGGTCTTGGAGTGCAACTGGAGACTTACAAATAATTGATGATTCAGTTGTGCTAACTAGGTCTGGCTCGTCCAGAGTTTATGGTACAATAGTTTTGAATTTACCTAATGATGCAGCTCCATCTTACCATACATTCATTGAACAAAGTACTCAGTCTACAGATCATATATTACAATTCTCTCTTGAAGTATTACAAATTTATAGAGCAGAATTGACAATTACATCACCTCTAGAACAACCATATGAAGTAGAAGTTGAAGAAGATATTCTAGTAATGATTAAGTTAGAAAATCCGGGCAATGGAATTGATAGTTTTAGATTGAGTTCTCAATTAATCACAAACCTCGATAATGAGGAAGAATTTGAGGTGGATGTTTCATTCACAAGTAGTACTGTTTCATTAGGCCCTGGAAGCATACAGACAATACCTGTAATTGTCACATTGCCAGAGAATACGCCGGCTAATACAGAAATTGAAATTATGATTACCATGGTATCTCAAGGTAATCTGAGTGTTCAAGATTCGGAAATTTTATCACTTTCAGCCAAACAGAATCATAAGTGGGAAATAAATGGAGAATATCTCGGAAATGATATTAGAAACAGTACGATAATAACTTCTCCCGGAGAAACAGGGCAAGTAATCTTGGAAGCAATGAATGTTGGAAACCTAGAAGATGATCTTTCTCTTGAGACATCTATCAGCATAAGATATTCAGGTACAGATGATTCTCAGGGTTGGAATGCTTCTGGGACATCTATTGAGGGCATCCAAGTAAATCAAACAGGGAACCCTTCCGTATCTTGGTCAGTACCCAATGATGCTTGGAATGGCACAATAATGCAAATAACATTGGATGTAAATGCTAGAGGAGAAACTGTAGAAACAATAATTTTCAGTATAGAGGTGCCTCATATTAAAGAATGGAGAGCAATTTCAAGCCAAGTAGATTTAGAAATTGACCCACAGGGTTCAACAATAGATATTGAGATATTGCAATTAGGTAACTCACCATCAAATGCCTATCCTACAGTATATGTAAATGGCTCAAATGATTGGAGCGTTGAGGTACCCGATGATTTGCCAGTTTTATCACCGGGTGAAAGTGCATTCATGACATTGAATATTACCCCTCCGGAAAATGCTCGTCATGGACAAACAGTTGAGCTACACATCAGATTAAGAGAAGATTTGTCGCTTTCTGAAACAATAGTTCCATTGAGAGTTGCTGTTATTCATGATTTTGAATTAGAGGGGGAAGGTTATCCGTGGATTGTTTCAGAATATGGTGGTTTCCCTCATGCAAAAATACAGAATAAAGGTAATGCACCAACAACTATCACTCTTAATGTATTAAGTATACCTCCTGGGTGGAATGTAGTTGGAGAAATGACTACTGTATTAGCAGTTGGGGAAGTAAAAGGGTTACCAATTGAGTTAATTCCGGATGAAGATTGGCAAGGAGAAACTTATACAATTAATATCGAAGCTATAGATCAGGGAGGTAATGTAGACCAACTATTTCTTAATACAGTAAAACAAAATTATTCTTGGGGTATCTCACCTATTTTAACGATAACTAGTGGAGATAATGCTCTAATTAAAATTCATGGAACCGATTCTGAATCATTGGTTTCTGATGAAAGTCAGGGACCATTAAATTGGGATAATAATGGAGGTTGGCTATGGTTAGCATCACAGTCAGTCCAAGACGGAGAAATTACAATCGATTCAAATGAAGGGCTGGTTTACTCGTCATACATTTCAGAGAAAGTAAGTAGAAATGGAAATTGTCACTTATCTGGAATTCAAGGAGATATAACCGCT
>NYXJ01000025.1 GCA_002685315.1 Methanobacteriota archaeon | reverse complement strand
TGATGGTGTAGAGGTTAGCACGGTGGGTTGTGGTCCCGCCGGCCCGGGTTCAATTCCCGGTCACGGCCCCATCTTGTATTTCTAGACTCATTCCGTACTATTATTCTAGGTCACTTGATGAAATATGATGGCCCATTTTAACGCTCTTGGTTTTCAAATAATCTCTGTTTTCTGTCCTTACTCCGACAATTAATGGAACTCTCTCAACTACTTCTATACCTAGGCTCTCAAGTTTTTCTACTTTGTCAGGATTATTAGTTAGAAGTGAAACTTTTTTGACACCAATATTTTCTAAAATGATTGATGCGATTGAATAATCTCTAGCATCTGCAGGTAAACCTAACATTAAATTTGCATCTAATGTGTCTGCACCTTTATCTTGCAGATTGTATGCTTGAATTTTGGCATGAAGTCCTATTCCTCTACCTTCCTGTCTCAAATATACCAAGCAACCCCAACCTTTTTCCTGTATTTTTTTCAACGTATCATCTAATTGAGAGCCACAGTCACATCTAATACTGGAAAATGCATCACCAGTAATACATTCTGAGTGAACTCTAATTAGAACTGGATCTGGACCATCCATATCGCCTAGAGTTAATGCGACATGATCTAAGCCAGTGTCTTCTTCATGAAATACTCTTATCCGAAATTCACCATATTTTGTTGGCAGTCGGGCATCAGCTGGGACATCTAGTTTCTCTTTAATATTAATTTCATCTTCAAATTTCATATTATCAATTCCAATTTATATTATTTCTTAATTGTGTAAATAAATTCTCCAATTTTTTCTTCAAAATCAATTAGTTCTAAATTCAATCGACTGCATAATGCAGGCATATCGTGCTTAGTTTCAGGGTCATCGCATACCACTTTAACAATTGTTCCTGGTTTACTTAAATCTAGTAACTTACGTGTTTCGTGAATTGGAATAGGACAAAAAAATCCTATTAAATCCAGTACTAAAATCTCTTCTTCTGAAACAGAATCAGACATTTACTTACCTCATGCCTCAATAATTTCAGGTTTAAGTTTCCGTCCATTATACTCTCTAGCCTTTATGACATCTATCACATAAGCAACTTTTGCAACATGAACTTCAATCTCTGTACTCTCATCAGATTGATTAATTTCGCCTATTATAATTTCAGGTATTTTTGCTTGACTAACTATCCAATCGCTCAAAGCCCTCTTTGTTGAATCTTGTATACCAATTTTTAGATTTATTCTGACCATACCGAATGAGTCTGCTACTTCATCCCAATCATCTCTTTTCCTTACCGGGTCTCTACTCATTCCATCTGGTAATTCAGGAGTCTCTACAAAGGGAATTTCTAATCCCCAGGTTGAGCTAATTTTTTGTAGGCTACCTTTATCTTCTTTTGAGACAAGACTCCAAGCTTCTCCTTTCCGTCCCATTCTTCCAGTTCTACCAATTCTATGTACAAATGCCTCTGTATCATCCGGTAAGTCATAGTTGACAACAATGGTAATTCCATCAACATCTAATCCTCTAGCCGCCACATCTGTAGCAACAACAATTTTTTCATCTCCTGATTTAAATTTGCTTAATAACTTCTCTCTTTTATTTTGAGGCATATCTCCGTGAATTCCTACTGCCTCCATCTGAAATTTACCAAGCCTCTCTACAATTACATCTACCATTCGTTTCGTATTACTGAAAATTAGCATTTGTCCATCTTCAGACATATTAGCTATTAATCTACCAAGGACCCATAACTTATTTCCTCTACCAATTCTTACTGCATATAGGTCAATTTCTGGAATGTCGACTTCTAAATCATCACTCATAACGTGCTCAGCATTAGTCATTATTTCTTCTGTAATATTCAGAACTTCATCAGGAAATGTCGCACTAAAAAGCAAGTTCTGATTACGATTTGGCATTTTTTCAATTACCCATAAAATATCTGGAAAGAATCCCATATCTAACATTCTATCTGCTTCATCTAAACAAAAGATAGAGATTTTTTCTAATTTCAAATGACCTTTTTTAGCCATGTCGATAACTCTACCTGGAGTTCCAACAACTATGTCGCATCCATTCGATAGAATTTTTGCTTGTTTTTCAATATCGGTTCCTCCGTACACTGAAACTATTTTTAATCCCTTCTTACCTTGTAATAGTTCTAATTCTTCTGTGACTTGAACTGCGAGTTCTCTTGTGGGGCAAAGGATAATAGATTGAGGAAAACCTTTCTTCTGACACCTTTCAAGTATTGGAATCCCGAATGCTGCAGTTTTACCTGAACCAGTCTTTGCCTGTCCAACAATATCTTTACCTTTCCTTGCCAGAGGAATTGAATCTAATTGGATTTCTGTTGGTTCAACCCAACCTCGTGATTTTATAGCATCTAAAATGCTGGATTCTAATCCCCACTTTTCAAAAATTGACATTTCATCGCCTCAGAAGGTCTCGGATTCTTTGATTTCCTTCTGAAGTTCTCCCATCCAGTATTTTTTACAATTCTCTTTAGTTAGAAATTGATCCTTTGAAGAAAAATTATGGTTGAAATGACCGTTGTTTGCAGAAGCAAATTGATCATTTGTCTTTTTGTGGAACTTCTGAAGTACATGTTGCTTCATGTATTGTTGAAACTTTAATGATTTTTGTCTATTGATACCATTTGGTGTAACACCCTCCCACAGGCGTTCAAATTGTTCGAGTTTCTCATCAAACTGCTCGCTCATCTTAAGTCCTCAGGTTTTGGCCGACTTGCCTTCTGTTTATCATGTTCACCCTTGGGCTGGTCCTGCTTTTTATGCCCCATAAAGTCACTTTCATTCTCATCATTAACTTTTTCTACAGGTGCTAAAAATTTATTTTTTTCACTTTCTGAACCATCTAATTCAATATCTATTGATAGAGCAGTAAGCCTTTTACGAAGTTTAGGATCGGTCTCTTGCCTCAATAATTCTGCCGCACTTTCTCTTAACCTGTCTCCTGTAAGAATAATAGAAAGTTGACCGATACAAGCAGTTCTTAAATTTAGATCTCTTGACCTTGCTCCACGCAAAATCATATCTGTTACTCTTGGACTCTGTAGATCTAATTTCTTCATGGCACGAATAACAGAATTACGGACGTTCGTATCATCATCGTCTAATGCATTTTCCACCAATATTAAGGCAATTCTAGGTTCACTATTTGTAAGAGTAACCAAGCATTGTGCAGCATTTCTTCTAACTTGTGCATCTTCNTCTTCCAACGACCAACCAATTAGATCCCATCCTGGTGGGCCNCCCTTNGCAGCAATNTTCCTCAGAATTTTAGANCCTTTNCTTCGAAGATCTACGTCATCTTCTCTNATNAGTTCGTCAATATGTAAACAGCCCGTCTCTGGCCATGCAATACTAGTCAATTTTAGAGCCTCAAAAGCACTCTTTCTATGTGTTTTATTNGTACTTCTTAACTCTCTTCTCAAGATATCTTCNCAACCTGATGGGAAAATNGGNGACATCTTTTGAAGAGTCTGCATTGCGACCTTCCTTACNTTCANATCATCATCNTGTAATCTNTCAGATAGNTAAATCATTANATCTGTATGNAGNTTNAATGAGAAGNTGGGCATTACTTCTAATCCTGCAATTCTGANATTTACATCATCATCGTCCAATACTTCTAGTAGAATTTGGTGTGCTTTAGGAATAGAATTTTCATATACTCTCGCTAAAGCCTTTATTCCATCAGTTCTCTTTACAAAACCTCCACCATTTGTTAGTGATAATTCTAATGTTTCAATCTCTCCTTCTGCTAATTTTAGAATTTCATAAACTGGAATTCGTTGCCAAGGCCCATCAGATGGCTGCAGAGAACGAATATCCTTTTCTACAGTTTTCTTCCTCTGTTGGATAATTTTCCCCGTCCGTGGGTCTCTAGCAACATAGTCATCTCCCATATATTTCAATAGCGCCGGAAGTAACCGTCACTATTCAACTAAGGGTTCATCTGTTCTGGAATATATTTGAAAACAATCAAGAGACATAGTACTCTCAGAAGTTTGTTAATATGTCTGATGCATCCATTAATGAGATTCAAAAATTAATTTTTGTGAGTTTCTCAGAGCAAACTGAATTAAGTATCTCCGATTTAGAAAGACTTTGGTCTCTAGAACTTCAATGGATGATGCCTGAAGAAGCTTCTTTAGTAATTGAAAAATTGATAAAGTCAGGTTGGCTAGTCTCAGAAAATAATTTAGTTTCTCCTGTCTATCTTGACAAACAGAGTTTTCCTAGCCTTGGGTGGCAACCAATGTTAAGAATAATCTCCTCACCCCCAATATTTGTTTCCGAATCAGCCCCCTCACCTATCGTCAAGGCAGAGGTCAAGTCTGAAATTGTTGTTAACGTAGTCCAATCAGAAAAGATTTCTTCTTCTGAAAAACACCCTCCAGACCGTTCAGAGAGTAATATCCCAACTTTAATTAGATTCATAGCCAATAAATCAGAGATAGATAATAGAGAAGTAGTACGAAGGGCTCAAAGAAAAAGGCGTTCATTAGGTCCCGTGACTCTATGGATGNCCCTCGCTCTTGTCGCTAGAGAACAGGGCCTAGATATGGTTGAAGTTTCTTCTCTAATAGAGCCAGCCTAGTTTTCGCTGGAAGTTCTGACTTCAGCCGCTAATAATCCCGGTAGAACAAACAATGCTAAGATTAGAGAAAATGCAACGGAAATTGAACTAACAACTCCGAAGTCTTGTATCACAGGTATAGGGGACAATTTTAACACTAAAAATCCACAAATTGTAGTACCAGCAGACATAATGAGTGCAGTCCCAGTAGTTTGGTACATAATTTTCATAGATTCCCATACTCCATGCCCTGATTTCCGATTACTTTCAAAACTTCTCCAAACATGTATGGAATAATCAATTCCTAATCCAACAGTTAGTGCAGTAATCATTATGGTTAATACATTCCAATTTAAGCCAAGGATTGCCATCGAACCAACAACCCAAGAACCACTAATCCCAACAGGTAAAATTACTACCAGTGATTGCCCTAATCTTCTAGTTAAAATAAATAATACTAATATTGAAACTAGCAAACTCCAGCCAGTTGATTCAACTTGTGAGACAACAAGTCCTGAAAAAATACTGTGAATCATCATCACATCTCCTCCTATGTGGGCATCTGCATCTATATATCCTGAATCTTCAATCCATTCAGCTTGTTTTTCAAATTCCACTGCTAATACTGAAGTTTGTTCACTTGTTTCAGCGATAACATCTATTCTAATTTTTAGATATTTGATGCTATTATTATCATCTGTAAGAGCGACATACATCGATGTTCTTTCGCTCCAAGATTGTCCTCTCAATGGCTCTCCAATTGATTCATTAAGTAATAGTGAATGAACTGCTGCAGATATATCGCCTTCAACAAATCCATCTCCTACATCTAATCTGCCATCAAAAATCCCTAAATGAAAAGTTTCTCCAAAACTAGAATCTGCTTCTATTGCATCTCTGAGAATAGGATATAATCCATCATAGGATGGACGTTGTGAATCAGTATTTGTTGGAATAACAACACCCGAAATAGTAGAAATTCTTAGATCTAACATGTCAAGTCCTCGAAGCATATCTCTTTCTCCAGAAAGAGAATCTTTACCATCAGTTGGTTCGATAAGTATTGTCACAGACTTCCAAGCCGCAGCATCATAAGATTCGTACATATCTCCTCTGACTTCCATAATAGGCATGTCATCATCAGAAAGAAAATCAGTTAGTTCAAAACTAGTTTCAAGTTTAGTTCCTGCTAAGAATACTGAACTAGTTGTTAATAAAACAACTACAAGCAAAATTCTAGCAGTATTCCTTTTTTGGAAATTTGTTGCTAAATCAGCAAATTTAGACAAGTCAACAGGCTTTCTCTTCTTTACTCCTGTTGTTTTCTCAACTACTACGTGTAAAGCTCCTACTGTGACAGTGCTTGCAATAAATGCACATACTACGCCTAATGCTAAAGTTATGCCAAAGGTTCGTAAGGGAGGTAGTGGGGATAATGAACTTGCAAGGAAAGCAGATACTGTAGTCACCACTGCTAGTGTTAAAGCCACTCTCAATATTGAGAACGCCCTTACCCATGCATGAGCAGCAGAATTAGTATGTTTTCGAGCTTCTTCGTAACCTCTCTGTAGGTGGATTGCGTAGTCAATTCCCAGACCAAAAACCACTGGAGCCACTGCGACTTCAAGTATAGAAAAGGGTCTTCCTAGCAAGGTAATAGTCCCATACGTCCAAACTAGTGCCGCAGTAAGTCCTAGTAAAGGCGCAGCAATCATTAATGCTGAACGGAAAACTATTGCTAAAACAAATACTACTACAATAATTGCTAGCATCAATAGCCAAGTAAAATTATCTAAAGTGGTATCATTAATGTCATTACTGATTAGATCATCAGATATAACTCCATAATTTAATACAGTGCTAGAATCTGAAGTTATATTTTCTGTTAGGAGTTCTCTAATACTTTTTGCGAGGTTCTGCCTTTCCTTGGAATCTAAAGATCCATCGATTTCTATTACCCACATGGTACTAGATGAAATAGGAGTTGAAGAACCTTCCTTGGTAACAATCCAATCGCAAATATGAATGTAATCAAAATCAGTATTTAGTAAAGCATCTTTAGCAAATGTTGCCGAAGCTATTGCTTGGTCGTTCCCTATTGCATCCGTACATTCTTCATCATCATTTATTATTGCTAATAGTAGATTATCCCATTCATTAAAATCCTGTATGGTCCTACTTTGGTTATCTCTTTCTTCAAGAATATTTTGTAAAATACTTGCAATATTTATATGAGATATAATTCCATTACCAAATTTCTCATCAATACTTTCTAAATCGTTTTGTAATTGTTGTAATGCTCCAATTTCTAATACATTCGCACCTTCCTCATTGGGTGTGACATGAACATAAATTCTATTTGGCGTATCTTCCATTACAAGGTTCATCCTTTCTTCTGCAGATTTCGCATCATTTTCGGGAGCGAATGCTGAAAGATCGGTTGTGAATTCTGGTAGAGGAACAAGCACTGAAGCAGTTATAACAGTCAATAATAAGCTAATAATCAGTATTGCAGGTGCTAATCTTCCAAACGCCTCGGCGAACCTTTCTTCTCTTGATTCGCCCCCCTTCATCATTAACCGGAATCAATATCGGTGTTAAACTTAGACCGTTCTCTGTCCCTTCAAGTGCCACCATTCGAAGGCAAGCCCTCAAAAAGGGTGGGCCACTCGAAAGGCTGTCTTATGCCAATCAAAGTCTTGAAAAACGAAGGAACCGAACTTCGCCTAAGAATCATCGGAGAGAATCATTCTACCTTGCAACTATTCCGTTCACGGCTTAATGATAGCAAAGATGTAGATTATGCAAATTACTTCCAAAAACATCCTGATTTAGATGAGCCTGAACTGTATGTTCGTTGTGTTAAAGGGAAGAAAGCAGAGAAAGTCTTCCGTGACCTCTGTTCAGATATTAACAAAGAATTATCTAATTTAGAATTATAAGTTGTTGAATATGGATAATAAGTCCATTGAGGAATACCTTGGATTCGGTTCTGGAGCCGTTGAAGGACTCGGAATTGGAGGAATATTAAAAGTCAGAGTAGAAGATTTTAGGGTAGAAGAAGTATCTCCTATACCTGCACTAGACCCTAAAGGTCGTTTTACGGTAGTCAGAGCCACACTAGTAAACTGGGAAACAAATCGATTTCTTAAGAGGCTTTCAAGAGCATGTGGAATTAATAGAAATCGTATTTTTGCATCTGGGTTAAAAGATAAGAGAGCGATTACTACACAACTTCTAGTTATTGATGCTCCAAGAAAAAAAGTTGAATCAGTAGTTATTCCAGATACAACAATAGAAATTTTAGGTCGAACACATCAGAAAATTGGCATGTCTGATCATGATGGTAATCGTTTTTCGATAACTGTTAGAGGTTGTTGCTACGAGAATGGAGATCCCATGGACGGTAAAGAGGCAATGAGGAGAGTATTAGAATTGGTTTCTAAGATGTCTGAGAAACTTGGTGAGAATGTTTTCCCTAATTGGATAGGGCCTCAAAGATTTGGTTCTACTAGACCTGTTACCCCCGAAGTCGGACGTGCTGTTGTTTCAGAAAATTTCCAAGAAGCAGTCAATCTATATCTTGGTATGAAAGGATTGAATGACGGCGAAGAAACAGCACATTTCAGAGAAATGTGGAGAGAAACAGAGAATCCTGAAAAGTGCCTTGAAGTTATTCCTAAACACTTAGGGTTTGAAAGAAATATGTTAGAGAGTTTACAGAAACAACCTGAAAATTGGGTCAAGGCATACAAAACTCTCCCACCTTCGTTACAACTACTTACAGTACATTCTCTTCAATCATTAGCATTTAACCATTCATTAGCTGGCAGACTTAACTCAAATATTGGCATTGTCGAACCAGAAATAGGTGACATAGTGGCTCCAGTTCAACCAAGTGGTAGAATTGATGTAGGGAAAATGTCCGAAGTGAGTGAAACAAATTTAGAAAGATGCCGTAGAAATTGTAGGCTAGGTCGTTTAGCTGTAACAGGTCCTCTACCCGGTAATGATGCACCAATTGCTACGGGAGTTCCTGGTGAAGTAGAGAAAAAAGCACTTGAAATAACTAATTTAGATTCAATTGACTGGAAGGTATCTGCAATCCCACGTCTTTCTACTAACGGTACAAGGAGGCCATTGTCAGTTATGTTCAGAGATTTTTCAATTGAAGAAGTTCCTGAAATTCATGAATCTTCAATTTCGAAACGGTGGGAAGAAGGCCCTAAAGAAAATGATTTATGGACT
>NYXJ01000024.1 GCA_002685315.1 Methanobacteriota archaeon | reverse complement strand
TTAGCATTCTCAAGTTTTGAACCTGCTGAATCACCCGCAACTAAATAACTCAGATTCTTGGAAACAGAAGTTACAATCTTACCTCCATTTGATTTTATCAATAATGCTATTTCTTTACGAGAACGTGTCAAAGTCCCAGTTATACAAAATGTATTCCCGATTAAAGAACCGTTTGACAAAGGCTTTGCTTCAGAATGAATTTCTAGATGTGATTGGAGTCTGCGCACTGTGTTCATCCTAATTGCCAAGCCATCGAGAATCTGACTTGCTACCTTAGCTCCTATACCATCAATTTCAATTAATTGGTCAATTGCAGAATTATTTTCTACAATTTCTTCATTTCTTTTGTTGACTAAAATTAAGAGGTTTTCTATTGATGAGACTTTAGTCGCAACAGAAGTAGCTAACTCAGGACCTATCCCCGGAATACCGAGAGCCGAAAGGAACTTACTTAGCGACATTTTCTTACTAGATTCTAATTCTCTTATGACATTGGAAGCAGATTTTATACCCATTCTTTCAAGACTCGAGATATCACTAACTTTCAATTCATAAAGATCAGGTAAAGACTTCACTAGACCTTCTGAGCATAACTGTTGGACTAATTTTTCGCCAACTCCATCAAGTTCTAGTGACCTAGCCCAATAGAGTACAGTTCTCTCAAGACGAGATGGGCAATTCATATTTATGCATCGAATAAATGCACCATCATGAATTAAATTCGTTCCACATCTTGGGCACAAAGTAGGAATAATGATTGGAGAATATTCAGGTAAATTTTCATTGAATTGTGCACCATCTGAATGGATTCTACCTTCAATGTCTGCAATTGTTGCTTTACCAATGACTTCAACTATTTTTGGTATTACATCTCCTCGCCGAACTAACTTTACTTTGTCACCAATTGAAATTTTTAATCTATCGACTTCTCCTGAATTGTGTAAAGTTACATTTTCAACAGTTACACCAGATACTGTGACTGGTGCAACTCTAGCAACTGGAGTCACTGTACCTGTTCGGCCTACCTGCCAATCAACATCCATTAGAACAGTACTCGCCTCTTCAGGAGGGAATTTCCATGCAAGAGCCCATCGAGGATGATGAGCAGTCATTCCAAGAGAGTCTCTCTTAGATAATAAATCAAGCTTAATCACTACTCCATCTATTTCCCATTCTATACTATCTCTTTTTTCGGTCCAATATTTTGTAATAGAAGAAATTTTTTCTGTTAATTCTTCAGTATTATCTGAATTAACAACTTTATTTCCTGCAATTTGTATTCCATTAGATGAAAGCCATTCGTTAGAATCAGAATCATAATTGAAACTTGGAGGCATAGGACTGTCTGGATGCTTAGAATCTAGTCCTGGAAATCTGACATCATAGGCAAGGAAAATTAAATCTTCAGGCTTGGCTTTACCGGATTCCTTTGTTTTTTGCCTGAGACATCCAGCGGCGAGATTACGAGGATTGGGGGCAACCGAAGAATATTTTTTCCGAAAAACAGATAATGGCATTATTACTTCACCTCTAATATGGCAATCTCCTCCCCAATTAATGGANTCNGGAACATTAGAAATTCTTCTAGCATTGGCAGTAACGTCTTCTCCTCTTGTACCATTCCCTCTCGTTGCGGCTCTAACCAACCTACCTCTTCTGTATTCTATAGAAAGTGCTGAACCATCNAGTTTTGGCTGACAAANAAACTGTTTTCCACTAGCAGTTGTTTCAGAAACAAAATGGTGAATTTCNTTTATTGTAGTTGCCTTATCTAGGCTGCGCATAGGNAATANNTGNGTGATTTTTTTACTNCCTGGAANAGAATCTGAACCNACCATTTCAAGTTGNGGGTTATGNGGATCTAATCTTTTCAATTCNGNCCATAGAGAATCGAATTCGGCATCGGAAATTTCAGATATGGCCTGATTNTAATACAGATTTGAATAGTATGAAATTTGCTTNGCAAGCCAAGAAACAAGCGACTGCTTATCCTCGCCGGANGGTCGCTCACCAATCATANCTATTGAGAAGNGGGNTGCGACTTGAATATGCGTATTGAGACTTCAGAAATGTCTTGCATAAGCTGAGGAAGAATGGTGGGCCAGCCAGGATTTGAACCTGGGTCGCGCGACCCCCAGCCGCGAAGTATAGACCAAGCTAACCTACAGGCCCTGTAATTCAATGGGGGGTTCTTTGGGTTCAAAGCCCTAACCTAAGTGTAAACTCAGTTTTCACGGGCAATGCTGAACGGTGCAATTTCATCGATTAAATCAATATGAGCTACAAACATTCTACGGCAGCAATATCTTTCCATGCCTAAATTGTCCAAAACAATTTGCGCATCTTCTCCATTTACTACTGCTTCTTTGTATTCTTCGTACTTGTGGGCAATAACTTTCCCACAACTCCAACAACGGACTGGTATCAACATATCTTTTCACCTCACCTGTATGATTTCTGCCATTTGGCACGGGCACCACGACCCATTTGATGTTTAGGTTCTTTGCGTCTTGGATCATTTACGAGAAGACTACGATCGAATCTTAAGTATTCATTCCTCAGTTCTTCGTCCTCTCCAAGAGCTCCGCCGTTCCACTGAACCAATCCTCGAGCTATAGCAGTTCTAATTGCATCTACTTGACCCATTTGCCCTCCGCCTTGAACATCTACGACAATATCTACGTCGCTTAAACGACCCATTGCTTCAGCAATTTGTACTGGTTCCAATGCTTTACGACGTGCAAGAGCAGGTTCCATAATGTGGATAGGTTGGTTGTTAACTCGAACACGCCCCTTTCCTTTACGAACGGTAGCACGCGCGATAGCAGTCTTTCTTTTACCACTGGTTTCAACTGAAATTTTACCTTTTCTCTTAGCCATATTTACTGACCTCCCCAACGTGTCGCATCTACACCTAGTGATGATGATATTTCTCCAAGTCGAACAAACTTAACTGGTAATGGACGATCTAGAGCAGATGTATCGCCCCATGTGTGTCCCGAAGGTAATTCTTCGCCTGATAGATTGGCCGGACGACCTATCATTACTCTCAGGTCCCTAACTGCATTACGACCACTACTATTCTTCTGGTAGGGTAACATTCCTCTAACCGTTCTCTTCATTATCTGATCAGGCATCCTAGGGAAAAACGGCCCTTTACGTGGATGATTTAATTTATACTTAAAATCATAATCTGCTAATACACGAGTTCTCGGCCCTGAAACAATAGCATTTTCAGCATTCAGAACAATTATTCTAACAGGATTGCCTGCTTTCCTAGCAGAAAGTAATTGTTTTGCAACTACACTAGCCAGCCTTCCAAGCACCTTATCAGTAGCGTCGTACACTATAGTTCCGGATTCATCCAAGGATTCTCACCCCCGATCCTTCTGGGTTTTCATTCATTAGTTCACGAATCGTGATTACACGTCCGCCTGCGTCTTCAATTTTAGAGCGGGCTCCAGAACTGACACTATATGCTGCGACGTTAGGCTTACCTGCTACTTCTCCACTTCCTAGTAATTTACCAGGAACTAGGACCATTCCTTCATTCGCTGCGTATCGCGAAAGACGGCTTAGGTTCGGTTCAGCCCAATTACTGCGACTGGTTTCCAGCCGCAATGCAACGTCTCGCCATAGTGCAGAACCAGTTGACCTGCTCTGGGCCTTTAAATCACCGATTAAGGTGATTAAAGCCGCGTTGGTCTTTCTGTTGTTCTTACTCATATAACTCCCTCGACGTTTCTTAGGTATCGCGGCCACCTGACGACCTGTTATGAATGCTACTACTCGTCAAGTGGGTAATTCGTTGCACTGCGGCCAAGGTGGTTGTTTAACNAAATACAGTTAATTACAGANTTCAGATTTANAGATTATAATGAAAANCCNTCTCTTTCATCATCATCATCAATACCTGCAATCCTTGTCTGACCTTCGGAATCAACGAATGAACCNGCCTTTACTACTGAACCATAAAGTCCTGATTCAGTNGATGAGGTTCGGTTCAACATACTCTCNCCAAGTGAATTACTCANATGATTGATTATTGACTGTAGAGCTTCCATTGCTCGGTCTCTTTGATCTGCACCTATTTCATGATCAGAATATCTTGCCTCTTCAAATATCGAGAACAATGTATCTAAATCTTCAGGCGGAGTTATTCCACCTAACATTGTATTTACAGCGTCTTCGAACTCTCTGGTAGTTTCGTACACCTTCTTCATAGCTCCTCTACTTCTGAAGAATCTAACTAATTGCTTGTAACAATCAAATATTGTTGCTATGTAATCATTAGAAGCTTTTAGAGACATTAACGAATCTGTTAGAATACCACGAATAATTTCAATTCTTCTTCTTTCATTATAATTTCTGTACATTATTGCGCCGATTAATAGAGCAAAGGAGAATACAATTCCAAGCACTGTAATAACTCTAAAGGTCCAGAAATTCGTCTCCGAAGATGCAGCAATATCTCCGAGTTCAATTGTAGGAGTGCTATTCAAAAATTCCTCTTGGAAAAATGCCGATTCTTGGAAGTGAACTAACACTCTCCATTGACCGTTCACAGCGAGTTCGTTCCCTTTTGTTTCACCGGGTACTTCTTTACCGCTGTAAACAAAGCTGAAATTAGCTTCACCCTTTTCATTCGTGACAGAGTATTCTACATTATTAGTTACATAACCGGTCCCATTCCAGTATTGGAAAGTGAAAATGACCGTCTCACCCTCTACAGAAACATCAAGTCTATCTCGAAGTATTGATACTTTACCAGTTACAATATCTCCATCTTGATACCCTTCTGCTCTTGCCCAATGGTCTTTCAACAGAATATCGACTTTACTTCTGACAAGTACTTCTATATCTTCGTATGAACCATTCACAACTGGTGTTGTTTCTGCTTTACATCCACCAGGTAATTCTTTTGTTGGTTCATACGCAATTCTGATTGTTCTAAAACCTTCAAGTTTCTGACCGCTCGGCTCTACTCCTTTTCTACTAGGGTTATCATCTGGATCTCCAGAATACCATTCAATTTCTCCAGTTCCATCTTGAGTAATTGCTGTTGCGAAAGGTCTAGTGTTAGTCTCAGGATCTAGATAGATATTGAGGCACTTGCCTCCAACAGGGTTGCCATTAACTTGAGCTAACTTGGCATCTATATGGAATGACTCTTTCAAATAAAGTACTGGGAAAACAGTGCCATTCTCAAATCTAAATGTATCAATATCTGTTCGGAAAGGTCCGATTTCTTGTACAGTCATTGTTGAATTAGAGAATACAGGGAAGAATTTAGTGATACTAGAGTTTTTGTATCTATATTGGTCTCCAGTTTCATAAGAATAATAATTCACAGTTACCTTAGCTTGCCCTGCTTGAATGTCGTTTAATGGGCATACTATTGAGAAGAAGCCGTTGGAATCAGTTACGCCTCCATTACAAGCATTTACGCCCAATTCTGTACCAACCATTTCATATTGTACTTGAATAGGACGGTTAGATAGATTTGTATTCAATTCGTCAACTAATTGTCCAGTAACTGTCATTGGTTTATCGATAGGTTGCCCGGTTAATTGATCTATTTCTGATGTATAAACAATCTGGTTGTCGACAGACAGTTGTGTGCCTCCAATCAAGCTAAACCCTTGTCCATTATACTGGAATACCTTGCGATAATGATCACTATTCAAAACTTGAGCGCATGGGTCCCATGCCCCTGATATCGAAAGCATTTCTTGGTCTATTGGGTCACAGCCTTCATGCGGTAGATTCTCTGAAAATCTAATAATTACATTAACTGGTCCAAAACCATCTGGAAGGAATGATTGAGGATCATCTCTCAATAATTGAGGATCTAATAACATGGCATGATTAATCGTTCCAGCATTAGGGCATAGTGTCTTGATTATTTGCCGATGAACTGTTTGTTCGAAATCAACCCCTTCAAGTATCACTAATATTTCTCCACCATTTTCATCACAACCATCCAAAAGTTCACCTTTATCTTTGATTGCAGCAGTCCTATTATCATCTGTCACCTGTGCAGTAAATTCCCAAATATCTCCGCTAGATAATCTGTTTTCAGTAGTACTTTGAATATCTATATATGTTCTTGAAACGACCCATAAGTCAATTCCGGAAGAGCTACCTTGACGATAAGTATCTCCAGGATAAGTAAAGCTCAAAGAGAAATTTCCTAATTCATGCATTTCATCTATAGTCAAATTAATTTTGAATACCCCATTAATGTCAGTCACTGCTACATCGCTAGTACCATCAGCAGACCAAGTATAATTCACTGGAGCGTCTCTGACAGGCTGATATGCGTTGTCAATTACTCTAGCTTCAATAGTTGTATTTTGGCCTCGATAAAGTCTAGGAATGGTGTTTAATTGGAAGTCTGTTGTACCAATTACTGATACATTCACATAAGCACCTGTAGGTGCGAGGACGGCTGATTGATTACCTGTAAAGTAATAATTAGAGTTCGTGAAGTCAGCACGAATACCATATACTCCTGCTGGATATTGTGAATACCATGTCCAATTGTAATCGAACACTGCTTCACCGTTTATCATATCTGGAACTCTAGCGAATCCGGTCTCTTGAGAACCTGCAAATACTCCATTTTTATCAATATCAACCTGTAATGCCATGGCGTCATGTGGCCAAGCGGTCATTGTTCGATTCCAAACGGTTCCGAAAACTCGGAATGTTTCACCAGTAAACATCTCAGGTACAATTTCACATCGTACCTCACTAGCAGGATCTAATGGATTGATTGGTCCGCACGGAGGTACATTGAAGTCACCTCCATTTTGCATTGCAATGAACCAGTGTGTACCATTTGATGATATAAATGAGCGTAAATTTGCCGCTTCACCTGTAAGTCCTTGAGGTGTTCCATCCCAAAGCATAGGATATTGTTTACCAAGACTTACATCGCTGTATTCTAGACCCGCATTAGCTAAGGATGGGGCATGGAATAAAGCTCTCCAAGCACCGAAGGAAGCCCCAGTAAATTGAGTGGAATCATAGAAGTAAACAGGGCGAATTGAAGGAGTAATAATATCCGCTTCAACATACATTCTATGCATCGATCGTATTGCAAAAGAGTCTGTCGTATCTCCTTCTAGATATGGCCAAGGCATTTCTCCACCTAAGTCCGGTCGAGATTCTCCAATGAACATGTAATCTCCAATTGGCAAACTTGTGTTTGTATATTCATACAATCCAACAACACTATGAGACTTTGAGGTATTATCCCAAACAATTTCTTCGTACGCACCGGGAACCATTCCTGGACCGTTATCTATAGTTGAATTCCATTGTACTTGCTTCCAAACACCTTGGCTACCACTTGTTTGAACGAATGATAATGATACCCATCCACCTGAATCTGCTCTATATCCATAGCCATATCCATCGAATATAGTTGGATGTGTCAGGTTACCAAATGGACCTCCATGTACTGTGAATGAAATTGGAGCATGTGATAATTTATTATCGAATATTCCTCTGTCCCAATCTGCAGCATAATGAACCTTATAATCAACGAATAGTGGTTGTTCATCACTACGGAAGTAAGTCCAAGCAACATAATCGATTGTTGTATTTGCTCTAACTTCTGTAGGTACTGGTTGAGTAGAGGAACCATCGTGTAAGAACATTTCAGTTACTTCAGCATAAACATGATATGTTGTGTTAGAACCTACTGGCAAATCTTCCGGGAACAAGAATTGCCCTACTACGAACTTTCCGTCCTCATCTGTCAAAACGTCTACCGTTTCAACAGCAGAAGTGCCATTCCTAGTCCAAGCAATATGTACTTGTACCGGTAAATTTTCCGCAGGTGCGAAAACTCCTTGGTCTAAATCTAACCAGCTCACAGTACCGTTAAATTTAGCTGCATACAGGTTATCTAACCATAATACATCAGGTGACGTAAGAGTAATTCTAGTTGGAATCTTGTCATCTTCGTCTAAGATACCATCATTGTCGCTATCCCAATCTGATGAGCTACCATTTTCTTCTTCTAACTGATCCCAATCTATATCGACGCGACTATCGTTGTCGTCATCTTCGTCTATTGCATCGGGTCCTGTGTTTGGATCAGCGGGATTTGCAATGCCCTCTCCGCCACCAAAGTCATCATGATCCCATGGGTTAGTAGATTCACTACCATATCTAGAAGGCCAGAGCATAATCTCATCTTCATCTTTCATTCCATCTGAATCATCATCTAAATCAATATCATCTCTTAGACCGTCATTATCGTGATCCCATGCCGAAATAAATGGAGTTGCTGTGCTAAGTTCTATCAAATTAGATCTACCATCTCCATCCCAATCATCATCTTTCCAATTTACAATTCCATCGTTATCATGATCCCATATCATCTGCTCTTCACCAACAAAGCAAAGCAATTCTTGATCGGAATCTAAGACGCCATTGTTATCATCATCTGGATCTTCTCCATCTGGAATACCATCATTATCATTGTCAACATCATAATATTTCGGATTCAAAAGACCTTGTCCTAGAACTCCCTTATCGTGAACGGCTTGGAACCATCCGTCTTCATCGGGATCTGTATCTGTTCCATCATCATCATTGTCCTCACAATTTGAGCCTGTATAGAAATTACCAGGAGGGATTGTTCCTGTATCGTCGTCAAGGTCATCATTACTGTCTATCTCAAAATAATCCCAAATACCATCTGAATCGTCATCCACATCCCAATGGTCGTAAACGCCATCAAAATCATCATCTAAATCAGCAGTATCATTAAACAAGCATTGAGGCTCCATGTTTCCAGAAACAGGTGCACCACAGTCATCATCCGGATCAACGTCATTATTGAGTAAATCTGCTCTTTCATCTGGGAAGAAATTAGCATTCGAATCTGCAGTCCATTGGAATAATCCATATGATAATCCTATGTAGGTAATCCAAAGGTCACGATTATCTTTCATTTGGTTGTAAGAAACCGCTGAAGTGGGAGATGGTGTTCCAGGCCCGGGGTCAAAAGTAAAATGGAAGCAATTTTTGTTACAAGTCCATTGATCATTTGAATTACTTCCATTGTAAGGGCCATCACTGTAATCAGGATCTGCTCTGGTACTATAAGGATAAGTATATTCTAATTGGTTAGCCCTAGTTGGTGTAACCAAAGGGGCCCCAAAATACCAAGCATAATTAATTCCACAATGATGATCTATCGCTTGGGGGACTGGTGGGCTATTGAACGAAGGAACATAGATCGACAGTAATGTCGCACCACAAGTATTGTCATCAAAGCTGCCACCCATCTTGATATCATTGACATCTAATAATCCATCATTGCCTTCGTCTTGATCCCACCAATCTGGTAATCCGTCACCATCTTGATCAACGTCTATTCCGTTAATCAAAGAATCTCCATCGATATCAATATCAAAGTGATTACCTCCATTGTAGGGGCTCCATTTTTGAATTACGTGCCAATACAGCTCAGGAATCTGTCCACTAGC
>NYXJ01000023.1 GCA_002685315.1 Methanobacteriota archaeon | reverse complement strand
GTTTTCAGATGTTAGATAATTCGGAGATTGCAATTAAGTGCGCTCGTCGGAGAATCTTAATCGCTCTTTCAAGATGTGATCTTGTTGACTTAGATGGAAAGGGCGGTATAGGAAAGATTGGAAGAAAGGAAGCCGAGAAAATACTAGAAAACACTGTTCAATCAGGAGATGCTTTGAGAGGAGAATGGCCATGGGATGAGAAACCGGGGCTACTAGTTTGTAGACCTCCTTGGTTAAGAATTAAAGATAGATTTAGAGGCCATCCAGAAGGTAGTGAATTGAGAAAAGAACTATCTAGACAGTTAAGAAATACTACTAACAAAGATGGAAGTAGAAGATTCTCAACCCTCAGAGGAAATGTGAACCTATATCGTTTATTCTTAGAAAGAGGGATGCAACTTGTTAGAAAGGATGGAAGAGTAAGGATGATTGTTCCCGATTCGCTATTGAGAGAGAAAAGCAGTATACCTCTTCGTAAATTGATGGTTGAAAAGAATAGATGGAATTCATCTTGGTCCTTCCCAGAAAATCAAAGAATTTTCCCTGGTGTTTCACAAGGCGTTTTGGTGATAGGTATAACAAAGGGTGGAGAAACAGATACTATGACTAGTTATGGGCCTCTGCATACCAATGAAATAACTCCACAAAATGGATTGGCAAACAGTGCCCCTACTTTTGATATGATTCGGAAATCATGGAGCAGTTGGACTGATGGAAATTGGTCCGTCCCTAGGATGCCAAGAGATGAATATGACAGAAGAAGAATTGTCAGAGCCATTTCTGAACTTGCAGAACAACCTAAATTATCTGAAGAAAATAATTGGTTAAACCCTACTGGAAAACCAATTAGGGTAAGAGTGGGAGAAATTGATCAAACTAACTGGTCAGAAGAAATTACAGATTGGAAACCAGGATCTAGAGGTACTGCTTTCATTAGAGGGACTCATTTCTCCACTAAGGGTGATGATATTAGTATAGTTCATCCAGCATATGTTAGTGGTCTGAAAGAAGATTCTGTTCAAAGATCACAAGCAAAATGGACCGGTTCAATTAGGCCTAAAGGAAAACCAAGACTTGCTTGTCAAGCTATAGTAAATGCTCAGTTGGAAAGAAGATTGAGATGGGCTGTGGTGCCTTCTGATTGTGTGTTAGGAAATTCTGTTAACTTCTTGGAATTACCTACTGAAGTAATGGAAAGGATTGCAGAAGAACATGGTTCTGTAGACAAGGGATTGAATTGGTTAGCAGTACATCTAAATTCGGAAACACTGGACCTTTGGTCTCGAGCATGGGCTGCTAATAATAATGTCAATAATTATGAAATTGAAAACCTCCCATTCCCTAAACCAAACAAAATACGTTCANTNGCAATGCAATGACANAAAACGGAAATCATANTTTCGGTTTCCGGTAATAATTTTCCTTTCTTCGGTTTTTCTGACTAAAAAATACCAAACCCATTAATACATACGCTTAGCCTCGGTGAAACCGTCTTGCGTCGTAAAGCAAACAAATAGAGGGTTATAATATGGGAATATATCCAAAAATTGGTATCACTGGGTTACCTAGATCAGGTAAGTCCGCTGTATTGCAAAAAGTAATCCAGATGGTGCAAGATGAAAGAAAAAATAACTCGAGGAGAACATACAAAGATATTATCGGTGGTGTTCAAACTGAGGCCATAATAGAAAATGGTGAAAGAGTAGGGTACGCCTGCGTCAATGTAAGAACTGGAGAAAAGGGAGTTATCGCCCATCGGAATATAGACTCTAGAACTCGTATCTTAGGATATGGTATTGATCCGACTGAACTAGACAGAGTTGCAGTGCCTGCGATACTTGATGCACTAGATGAATGTGAAGTTTTAGTAATCGATGAGGTCGGAAAGTTTTCTGTGGAAAGTGAGGGATTTGTTGCAGCTGTTCGTGTAGCCTTGGAATATGATAAACCTACTTTGATGACTTTGCACAAAAAGAGTAGGCACCCATTGTTACAAGATATACGTAGAAGAGATGATGGTCGAGTCTTAGAAGTTACTCCAGTCAATCGAGCGCTATTACCTTACAAAATCCATAAATTGTTGGAGTAAAACAATGCATGGGATAATATACATCCTCCTATGGTGATTTTTTGTGGATTCACCAGCAAATAGAGTTCAGAGGATTTTGATCGGAGTTATTCTGTCGTTCTTATTAATGACTGCATTGGCAATATCTGAAGGCCTGATTCAGATATTGGGTTGTGAGGGTAGCGAATGTCTAGAAGAAAATATCTATGCATTCATATTTCCAATTATTCTTCTCATTAGCATTGTGTTGTACTTATTACTCCATTTTTCTAAAGGGAAAGAGCATGAGAAGGGAATTTTGGATAGGTGGATTAGCCGGGAAGAAGAGGATGTAATGAGAGCCAGGCTCAAACAAGAACAACTAGATGCAAGTGGGGATAATATGGGTTCAGGATGGTCTAAAATGGAAAAAAAACATTTAGAAACCAAATTAGAAGAAGAATAGGGAAGCGAAACCTTGACTCTTGGAATACCCTCGTAAGGCTTGGCGATACCCATGAGCGAAATACCNAAAGGACTNATTTATACCAAAGAGCACGAATGGATTAAAGTCGAAGAAAATGAGATTACTGTTGGAATCACTGACTATGCNCAGAATGCTTTAACTGATGTTGTTTGGGTAGAATTACCAGAATTAGGAGTATCAGTTAAATCAATGGATTCATTTGCTAATGTTGAATCAGTTAAGTCTGTTAGTGAAATATATGCGCCAGTTTCTGGAGAAGTTACGGAAATAAATGAAGATTTAGAGGATGCTCCTGAAACAATAAACACAGACCCATATGGCGAAGGTTGGATTTGTAAAATGAGAATGGATAATCCTGGAGAACTTGAGGCACTTCTTGATGCTGCTGCATACAAGTCTCTGATCGAGGAATAAGTAATGGTCGAGCCCAGTAAGATTTCAATCTATGTTGATGGATCTTGCGAAGAAAACAGAAATGTATCATCAGAAACTCCTGCAGGATGGGGGTTTTGTGTAGTAATAGGCGATACAGGTTTAGGTAAAGGGCAAGGAGAGATAATTACTGAAAAAAGTGGCCCTGTTATTACTGAAAAAAAATCTAAAGATTACATTGGTTCAGAAGTTGGGTCGAATAATACAGCAGAGCTCTGTGCTCTTGCTCACGCCCTAAAATGGCTACTAGTTGAGGGCAGTGATGCTCCCGCAGTGATTAGGGGGGATTCACAATATGCTCTAAAAATAGGCACCGGTATTTGGAAAGCTAAGGCGAATAAAGAATTGGCTTTGAATGTACAAAAATTATGGAAAGAAGTTTCTTCTCTTCGAAATTTAACTCAAGAGCATGTTAGAGCACATAGAGGGCATCGTTGGAATGAAAGAGCGGACCATTTAGCATTTAGAGCAATGCAAGGAAAAGAGGCTTTACCACTACAATTCTGGAAACCCGGTAAAAGATAGTTCAATCGTCAGAAAGAATTGTAACGCTTAGAAATACATAAGTTGCTTGAATAAAAGTAAGTAAAGCAATTAAGGAAAAAATCAACGATGTGGGGTCAGGGAAAAAGAGTTGATCTCGTCCTAATATATAAGACAAAATGAGACTTATTAATGAAAATAAAAATAATTTCTTTGAAGAACTCTGAGGATCCTCCCACAAATCTAGCCATGGCACTAGTCCCCGTCTTTTGAATGTAAATCGGTACCAAGAAATATACAGCATAATCAATCCAGTAAGACCCATCACTCCAAGGGTGAAAGATTTTGAGTCCCAGGGCCAAGAGAAAGAAAATTTAATGAAAATTGTATTAATTAAAAGAATTAGGCTTGAGAAAAAGTAGATTCGCCAGTCTGGCGGCTTCTCCTCGACCATATCGGTACCAAGACGTTAAGTGATTTCAAACCAACCCTAAAGATGGGTTCTTGATGTAATAGTAACTCGCGTAATTATGGAGTGCCGGTTAGTTTGGTTAGATTCGATGAATCAAGACCATCTTGATTTGCGATTTAGAGTTTTAAGAATAGGTATGCCAAGAGGAACTGAGCATTATCCTAAGGTTGATAATGATTCTAGGACGAAATTTCTGTGCGCATATGTTAATCAAAAGATGGTTGGTTGTTCTACCCTACAAGTTGATCCTAGAGAGGGTTGTAAGTATAGAATAAGAGGAATGGCTGTAGATTCAGAATATCGTAACAAAGGCATAGGTTCTAAGATTGTAAATGAGTTACAAAGGATTGCAGAGGAAGAAAAAACAGGGATATGGTGCAATGCTAGAATCAAAGCAGTACCGATGTATGCAAGATGCGGTTTTCAAATTGTTTCTGATATTTTTGAAATTGAAAATATCGGGCCTCATTATGATATGGAATGGAGATAAAGCATACGCTAAAGCAATTTAATTGGAGCACAGGCCGGGATTTGCACCCAGGTCCGCGGATTTGCAGTCCGCTGCATAGCTACTCTGCCACCCATGCGTTGACTAGCCGTAACAGACATTATCTTTGAATATTCTTCGTAAGAGAGTGTCAAAATTCTGTCATATGAAAGAGGATTGCAACCGTATATCTTGATGGTGTTGGTGCATCCCCTAGACATCATGCCCAACGTTTCGTCACGCTATGAGGGGTTAGGAGTTGGTTTCGCACCCTATCTGCAACCACCTGGACCAGAAGTAGTAAGATGGACCGTTGGGGAGCCAGGATTCGATACCCCGCCTGAAATAATTAATACAGCCATTAAAGAATTAAAAGATAGGAATACAAAGTATACTAGAGGCGCTGGTTCAATAGAATTATGTCAATCTGTTGCTGATTATCTTTTCGACAAACATGGAATAGAAACTGAAGCTGAAAACGTTGTAATAACTCCCGGTGCTAAACAGGCCTTACTATATTCGTTTATGATTACTACAATGCCAGGAGATGAAGCTATATTGTTAGCGCCATCTTGGGCATCATATGAACCAATGTTAGAATTTATCGGTGCAGTTCCAGTACATGTACCTGTAAGAAAAGACAACTTCCATCCAGATATTAACGCCATTAGATCTGCTATTACAGATAAAACTACTATGATTTTGTTGAATTCGCCGAATAATCCTACTGGAGCAGTATTTACTCCTGAAGAGATTTCTGAGATTGTTGAAATTGCTGTGGAAAATGATTTGTGGATAGTTTCTGATGAGATATATGCCAGACTTAATTGGACTGATTATCCTCATGTATCACCAGCAACTTGCCCGGGAGGAAAGGAGAGGACATTGATAATCAATGGTTGGTCTAAATCTTGGGCAATGACTGGGATGAGATTAGGGTTTCTGACAGGGCCAGAAAATGCTATGAAAGCCGCTATTAAATCACAAGCCAATTCAGCTTCTCATGTACCTACATTCATGATGGAAGCAGCGAGAGTAGCACTTTCTTGTGACAATTATGTAGAAGAATTTAATGCTGAATATTTGAAAAGAAGAGAGATAATAAAACAGGGATTATCTGAAATTCCAGGTTTGAGACTTGGTAATTTAGAAGGTGCGTTTTATGCATTTGTAGATATTACTGGGACGGGGATGACAGATATTGAATTTGCTGATGGTGCACTAAAAGCGGGTGTTCAATTAATCCCTACATCTCTAATTACTGGCGGAGAAGGTTTTGTGAGAATTTCTTATGCGGCAGATGAAGAAGTTATCTTTGAGGGTTTGAAGCGTTTGAAAAAATGGTTAATTTAGATTAATAATTAATATTAACATGGATGTCCGACATTTCAAAAAGGAAGTGCATCACATACTACAGTAAGCGACCGGCGTATGTTGATAGTTTGAGTAAAACACAGGTGGAAAAGATGACTAACTCACATGGAAAACAAGTCTGTGTTGATTATTCACATTGTGATTTTGGTGAAGTGGGAAGACATGGGGCCTGGATGCTCAATTTAATGCAGCATGCAGTTGAATCTGCAGGAGTAAGAGAAGTTCATGCCCATGTTGAAGAGTTTGATGGGACTTTAAGCCCTACAGGATTTGCTGCTGTTGTTTTGTTGGATGAAAGCCATGTTAGTGCACATTGTTACTATGATAAGGGCATACTAGCAATTGATGCTTTTACTTGTGGTGATTCTGATCCAAACATTATTATCGATATTATCCATAACAAACTTGTAGAGTCGTTTGGAGATCTCAAAATTGTTAGTAAGGATGAAATTCTAAGATTTAGACAATAAAGTGATTGCGATGGATATCAATAAATTCATTAAATATCATTACAAACATTTCAACGCTGGCGCACTTGCTGAATGTAGCAAATCCTTGCAAGAATTTCTACGAAATGATGGTAGGATGATGATTACATTAGCGGGTGCTATGTCAACTGCAGAGATAGGGAGGTCTTTGGCCCCTGCAATACGATCTCAGAAAATACATGCAATTTGTTGTACAGGTGCAAACCTCGAAGAGGATTTGTTCAATTTAGTTGCAAAATCTTCATATGAAAAGATAAAAGATTGGAGGAACTGGACTGCTGAAGATGACAAAGAATTACAGAAAAGAGGGTTGAATCGAGTTACAGATGTCGCAATACCGGAAGAAGAAGCGATTAGGCATATTGAGAAGCCTCTATTGGAGCTTTGGAAGGATGCTGCAGCGGCTGGAGATAGAAGGTTCCCTCATGAATACCTATATGATTTATTATTACATGGAAATCTTGAATTTGATGCTAATCCAAAAGACTCGTGGTTACTAGCGGCAGCAGATGCTAATCTACCTATATTTGTTCCAGGTTGGGAAGATTCAACATTAGGAAATATACTTACAGCGAGAGTTATTGATTGTACAATTCCATCTCCGGACATAGTGTTAGGTGGATTACATGCCATGCAATCGTTAGCTGACTGGTATAGAGAAGATGATTCTCCAACAGGTCTACTACAAGTTGGAGGAGGAATCGCAGGAGATTTTGCAATATGTGTTGTACCCATGCTGAGGCAGGATGTGGGGCTTGATGTTGATCTTTGGTCTTGGTTCGCTCAAATTTCTGAGTCGAGTGCTTCCTATGGAGGTTATTCTGGTGCCCCTCCCAGCGAGAAAATTAGTTGGGAAAAGATAGATACAGGCACGCCACAATTTGTAATTGAGTCTGATGCTACTATCGTGTTACCGTTACTACTAGCATCATTAGAATAAGTCACTATAATTTGGGCATTCTTCGGATATTCGAAGAAGTTGGTTATATTTTGCGGCTCTGTCACTTCTAGCCGGTGCCCCTGTTTTTATCTGCCCTGCATTTGTACCAACTGAAATATCAGCAATTATATCATCTGATGTTTCGCCAGACCTATGTGAAATAATAATTCCAAAATTAGCTTCACGAGCCATTTCAATAACTTGAAGAGTTTCCGTAACGGTACCAATCTGGTTTAATTTGATTAATATAGCATTGGAAGCACCTTCGTCAATCCCTCTCTGAAGTCTTGAAGGGTTGGTAACATACAAATCGTCACCCACAACTTGTACTCTATGACTCTCTAATTTCGTGAAATCTTGCCAAGATTGCCAGTCATCTTCACCAAATGGATCTTCCATCGATACTATAGGATAGTTGTCTAACCAGGACGAGTATAATGCTGCTAATTCTTTGCCGTCAATTACTCTATTATCAATATGATATTTTTCACCATCAAAGAACTCTTGGGCAGCCACATCTAAAGCGATAGAGATTTCAGAACCGGGGGAGTACCCGGCTTTTTCTATCGCCCCCATCAAATATCTAAGTCCGTCTTCATTACAAGGTAAGTTTGGTGCGAATCCGCCTTCGTCTCCAACACCTCCGAGTAGGCCTTCATCTTTCAAGACAGATTTCAATGAATGGTAAATCTCAGTACCGGCTTGCAAAGCATCAGAGAAACTATCGAAACCGTGAGGGACGACCATGAATTCTTGGACATCTACATTTGATGCTGCATGTGCACCTCCATTGAGAATATTCATCAATGGAACAGGCAAGTTTCGCTCATTAGTAGTTGAAATATAAGACCATAGTGGTTTTTTAGATTGGTTTGCAGCAGCACGTATTACTGACATTGAGGCCCCTAAAATCGCATTAGCTCCCAATCTCCCTTTATTGCTAGTACCATCTAAAGTTATCATTGATGCGTCAATTTCTTCTTGATTTGATACATCTAATCCAATCAACAAATCTTTAATTTCATTGTTGACATTATTCACAGCTTCTATTACTCCTTTACCCATCCAATCTTTTGTACCATCTCTCAACTCAACGGCTTCATGACTACCAGTACTTGCTCCAGAAGGAACTGCTGCACGGCCCATGAGAATTTCATCTACAAAACAATCAACTTCTACCGTAGGATTTCCCCGGGAATCAATTATTGTACGCGCTTTAAGATCGGTGATTACGCCGCCCATTAATTAGTTCCAAAAGGAATTAGTCTCTGAATGTTGGGATGGATAAACTAAGAATTAAGCCAACTCAACCAACGAGATACTTTATTCTGAACATTAGGAACTTGGATTTCAGAATGGCATACTTCTTCCCAACAAAGCTGTTCTTCGGAAGGAGATATAGAAAATAATTCAGCCTTAAATATCACTCCATCAGGATTATCATGGCCGTCTCTTTTATCGTCCACAAAACAATGTAGAAGATGTTTTGGATAATGATGCATTTTACCGGAATCACAGCAACACATTAGCACACTTTTCTCAAGAAAAATCAATGATGCCCCTGTAGCTTCATCAATATCGTGACCCACTACTTTACAATTAACCAGAAGTGTCGCTACATCCACATTATACCATTGGGATTTTGAAGTTGAAAGATTAAGATTAGAAACATCATCCAAATACTCCTGGACTCGAAGATTGGCTATCGCATCATCCTCTGACATGTATTGCCAGAAATCGGCGACTCATTTGAATGCAACTTAATGTGATTTGTAAAATTAAATGGATATATTTACCTGAAAACGGAAAAAATCAGTGAGCATTTACTACTCATACTGACAATAACAATCAAAAAGGGTTCGCTTTGCGGATTAATCATGGTTGATGTAG
>NYXJ01000022.1 GCA_002685315.1 Methanobacteriota archaeon | reverse complement strand
TCTCACCTCTAAGATCTATAGAACAACCATACAGGAATCACAATGGAGGACACTTGATTAGTATTGGAAATAATCAATATCTGTGGGGTATTGGTGATGGAGGAAGTGCAAATGACCCTGGAGATAATGGTCAGGATGATAGTAATTCTCTTGGAAGCATTAACTTTTTTTCATACCTAAATGGAGAAATTTCTCCAGTACTTAATGATACAGAAGACGATCCTTATGTCTTACATCATGGTCTAAGAAATCCATGGAGATTTTCACTGGGTGAAAATAATATGATTTGGATTGGAGATGTTGGGCAAAATTGTTGGGAAGAAATAAATTTAGTCCCACTATTCGAAAGAAAGAATCTTGGTTGGTCGATAAAAGAAGGTTTCCAAGATTTCGAAGAAGGTGGTGAGTGTTATGAAAATAGTAATCATAATCAAACCGATAATGACTTAACCTATCCTGTATTAGTTTACGGACACGAAAATGGGAATTGTTCGATAACCGGAGGATTTTGGATGGATTGGGGGCCGGAACCTCTACAAAATGGATATCTATATGGGGATTTTTGTAGTGGTAATTTTTGGTTATTAAAACAAACAAATGACGGAGAGTGGACAGAGAACTATGTAGGTTCGAGTGGTGGGATGATTGTTGGTTTTGGTAGAGGAATTACCGATGAATTATTAGTATTTCATTGGACTGGCGATATAGCAATAATTGAATAATCAACACTATCTTTATTTAACAAATGAAGGTAAAAAAATACTTTTCCAAGTTGAACGAGGTAAGTCGATTTCTTCTGTAAAATATGATCGTGCTTTAATTGAAATAAAATCAATGATTAATACTACCACGAAAATAATAATTAAGTATGCAATGACTTTGTCATACTGTAAAAATTTCAAATATAGATTAATGTAGTATCCTATCCCTCCAGCACCTACTATCCCAATTACAGTGCCATGCCTGAAATTATATTCAAACATGAAAATTGCTTGAGATATTAAATCGTTTGCAGATTCTGGAATAACTACCTTAAGTGCTGTTTCAAATTTTGTAAGACCCATTGCTTCAGAAGCATCAAGAGGAATTTTAGCCATTCCTTCTATTGCCTCATATTGGAGTTTTCCAAGATATCCTACAGTATAAACGGTCATAGCTAAAACTCCTGCTAGAGGTCCAAATCCTACTAGTATAACAAAAAATATTGCCCAAATGAGACTCGGTAAACTTCTGAATGCTGCTAGAAAAAACCTGGATGAATAAGATACCCATGATGGATTCAAATTACGCGCTGCTAATAATGATAGAGGAAGAGATAAAATTGTCCCAAACACAGTTGATACAAATGCAATTTTTATTGTCTCTACCATCCCAATCCAAGCAGTTGAGCATGTGAAATCCATAAAATTCGGATAGACAGTACATACTGGATATGCTTGTGGCTCAAGGACACTCCAGTCAGGTGGCCATAATGATTCATTGAAGAATGTTATAAGATTGCCAAGACCTTGGGACGCTCTACCCCAATCATTAATCATTCCGTTGAAAACAATAATACTGAATAAAAATATCAGAATACAGATTCCAAGCCATGAGGGTCTGCTAATTCTATCAAGAAAATTCATATCTTCACTTCCAATGCAGTAGGTTCTGTGATAAACGGATTAATCCGTCCATCATCAATTATCAGTAGCCTGTCTGCCATCATCTTAGCACGAGTAATGTCATGTTCCACTACAAGAAGTGCAGCATTACTAGATCTAACGTATTTTGTAACCTCACCAAGGACCATATCAATTGTTTTTTCATCTAACTCACTTAGGAACTCATCGGCCATGATCAGTTTAGGGCATTGGGCCAATGTTCTAGCAGTAGCGACTCTTCTCTGTTGGCCTCCCGAAAGCCTCCTTATTGGTTCACTGATTTTCTCTTCAAGTCCCATAGAATTAATTGCCTGAATAGCTTTTTTCTTTGCAGTTTTTTTCTTTAGAAAAGATGAGGGGAGAAAGCCACCAATGAATGGTATAGGAGTGGTGTGACCTGCATCTACACCCAACATCACATTATGTAATACGCTGGCATGTCTAACCAAACCTAAACCTTGAGGGACATATCCTAATTCACCTCTATTAGGTCTATCAGGAAAGGATTTACCGCAGACTTCAATACTACCAGAAATAGGTCTAATAAGCCCTGCAATTGTTTTCAATAGAGTAGACTTTCCGACACCCGAGGGACCAGCAATTGCAACAATTTCTCCTGGGAAAATCTCTAAATTAGGAATTTCAACTAAAGGTTCTTCCACCTTGTATCCTATCGAAACGTCATTTAAGCGTATAATTGGTTCTATCTTCCAAGGAATTTCATCCATAGACTCGCCTCCCACACTCAATCACTAAGTTTAGGCGGCCCTAATCTCTATTTGGTATTGACGGATTGAATTAAGAACTAAAAAATTAATTACAATAAATAATTAGTTTGCAAATATATCAGAATAATAAGAAGAAATACCAGGAATAATTGCAATGAATGATGAATATTGCCCTAGATGTTCTTGAGATGTTGCTCTGGTTAATCCGGACGTACCTAATATGTTATTCATTATCTCAGAACCACAAGTATTTTTCTGAGATTCTTCATCAATTACATGTACTGAGATATCATAACAACCAGTGTAGACCGATCCTCGTGTACTGAAATTTTCCAAATACATCTCATAGTTAAGTAAAATTAAAGCATTCAAGACGGCTGTTCTTGTCTGTATATCCAGTAACTCAGGATTGTAGATTACAGAATCGCTTGGGAGAGGAGCAATAGCAGGGAGAGAGGTATATTCTTCAATATCTAGACACCAATNCATATTTTCTGAAATAACGGCATTGTCGCAATACATATTAACAGTATTTTCTTCTAAAAATACAATATCTCCTCCGCCTTCAGAAAGGCATCTTAGNGATCCTGAATCACTAAAATATGTATCATTTTGGTTAGGTATTGATGAATTAGAATTGAAGAAGGAATAAACTATTTCTGACAGAAAATCTATATCATTACTTTGGTTTAATTCGAGATAATTATTTTTAGCNAGGTAACTGATTGGAAGCATCATACTTTCCACATCTGAAGAATCAGAATGACAGGATGTTTGTCCTTCCAACAAATCAAAAGGATTAGTCAAAGGATCATTGTCTAAATGACTCGCTGCGATTGAACTATTCGAATTAACCCAAGCTAAAATATCTGAATAAGTTCTACTATCTTCCATTTCTACTGCTGCCATTACAGCCAAGTCATNTTGTTTCCATCCAACCCATGCTAATTCTGAATTAACAATTGCAATATCAGCACGGCCATCTACTAAACTATTGAGTAATTCATTTTGAGAATTAACAAGAAGTATTTCCACATCTATGTTTAATTTCAAAGAGAGAAAATCCGCTAAGAGTTCTGGATTTTTATCTTCATTATCAGACATTTTACCTGAATCAAAAGCAATCTTAATTTTATCAATATCTGGAGAAACTGAAGTATTCAAAGAAAATTTATCTTCATAATAAGCGGAAATACCCGGTACATTAGAAATTAGTGATGAATAACTACCTAAGTGTACTGAAGTATTTGTTGCAATAAATCCGGGAGTATCTAAAATATTCTCTAAAATACTAGTCGCTTCNGAGTCACTACTCATTTCAACTAACACATTTGTAACTTTATTTGTAATTTCTGAATCTAAAAAATTAGGATTATACATTACTGGATGGCTAGGAGATTTTCCAAATGGAGGTAATGGGATATACTCCTCAATTTCAAGGCACCACTCTTGATTGAGAGAAGAAATCTCATTATTACAAATAATCTCCACACTATTTTCTTCTAAAAAGGCGACNTCTCCCTTNCCTTCAGATAAACATTTCAANGCNCCTGAATAACCATAATACGGAGTTCCCGTTTCTGGAATGGAAGAATTAATGGCAAAAAAACCTTGTATAGTATTTCTTATTGTTTCTACATCATTTGGGTCACCGATAANATTTGCATAACCTAGTCCAATTAGGTAACCCATAGGAAGAAGCATACCTACTGATTTTAGCCATCCTGTATGGCAAGATGTTTTACCAGATAAAAGTGAAAACGGATCAGTGTAAGGATTATCATCGAGGTGGGCACTAGCAACGTCACTATCTGATTTCACCCATGCGTTAGCATTGTAATATGTCCTTCCATCTACATTAAGATCTGCTGCTAAAACTTCTAAGCCATATTGTTGCCAACCAACCCATGCTGCTCCTGCATCCATCAATGCAATATCGGCATTACCAAATCTCAAAGCCTCAATCATAGCACCCTCCGAGTCAACGCTGAACAGAGAAACATCATAATTTAATTTCTCAGAAAGATAATCTGCAAAAATCTGAGGGTTGGAATCGATGTTATCAGNATTATCTTTGATCTCGTATGCAATTACTATAGTGCCAAGACTACCTTCTTCACTNTCNTTACCTATACAACCTGAAACCATAGTCATTATCAAGATTGAAGTAATTAGAATAGTGACTAGCTTAAGATTGGCCATACTAACACACCATTTACGTATGTACGAATGGATGCTACTAATTTAATGTGAGTTTTCTACATTGAACAATAGAAATACTTTATTCTGAAAGTTTTCTTGCCTTTTTAACCATCATTACTAATTCTTTACGAGCTTCATCAGGAGTTGAAACTTCGTTATCAAATGCTAGCCTAATGGGTCTTTGTCCAAGATTTGTATTAGCAGAAATTTCAAATCCATATCTATCAATTCCCGTCATTACTGCCTCGGAAGTATCTGTAGCCTTACTCATAGTCTTACAGTACAGAATTAGTGCATCAGAATGATCATCGTTCATATGCTTGATAATATCTAATGCAAAAGGGGCTAGTGGATCGGGGATAGCAGCATTCCATTCATTTTTCCCCACCCAAGACATTCNACCAAATCCACCGATATACCTCACAGATGTCGTCTCTAGTTCAAAGAATGAAAAATCAGAGTAATCCACATAATGGGTTGCACTAGGATGTTGTTGTATGAATTTATCTCGAACTATATCGATATTATCTTTTGAAACTTCCCTGCATTCTCCGATGATAGTAATCCTACCAAGAGCTAGTTGATTACCCTCTCCTGATTCACTGATTAGTAGAGATGCATTAGAATTCTCTCTTAGATTCTGAGTATGTTCCGCTAAGTCACTAATTAGAAAAATCGGGTTGTTTTCATGGATAATATATGTCACTAATGACCCATACGGNAATCCTGAAGATTTTAACGAAATCGTGCTAAGAGTCGCAGTACCTTTTGAATGTGCTAAAGTCATAGACTGTTCTGCATGGGAAGAAGTTGCTACATTTGGATCATAGAGTAGATCTTGTTCTTTATTTCTCGAACTATCTGAGCCGCCATGCCTAGTGTTTTTTCTCTCAATCTCATCTCCCATATTGCCACTCTCATACTTCTATTATTTCATCCTTTACAATTATACGTAATGGAGATATTTTGGTTTCTTTTTGTATTTCTGCAGTGACAGAAAAAACTTTAGCAATATTACTAGCATTTAATACTTCACTCGGATTACCAGATGCGAATATTTTTCCTTCGTGAAGGAGTAAAATACGGTCGGCAAAACGAGCAGCAATGTTGATATCATGTATAGCAATTAAAGCGGATTTTTGATTATCTGGATTGGAAACTAACTTTTTTATATTTTTCATTACTTCTAACTGATTTTTAAGATCTAAATCACTTGTTGGTTCATCCATTAGTAAAAGAGAAGAGTCTTGAGNCACAGCTTTAGCAATAATTACCCTCTGCCTTTCGCCTCCTGATAATTTATCGAACTTTCTAAAGGCGAAATCTTCAAGACTGAAATATCTTATTGTATCACTAACTTTATTTCTATCGGATTCACTAATTCTCCAATTAATATGTGGTCTACGACCTAATAGTATTACATCGAATACATCCATCGAGAAACTTGTTCTTACTGACTGAGGCACATAAGAAACTTGTTTAGATAAGTCAATCAAAGATAATTGATTAATTATATCTGAGAAAATTCTGATTTCCCCTGAATCATGTTTAATGATACGACTTATGCATTTAATCAATGTAGATTTTCCTGCTCCATTTACACCCAATACTGCCACTAATTCGTTTGGCGCTATATTAAAATTAATATCTCTTAACACGTGGTTTTTTCCCCAACTAAAATTAACATCCTGAACTCGCAGAATCTGACTCAACTCTTCACCCCCTTATCTTTCAGAAGTAAATACATGAAAAATGGCCCACCAATAATTGAAAGCATTATTCCTACGGGGATAATAATTGGCGCGAACAAAGTACGTCCGATAGTATCCGCGAACAAAGTCAATAGAGAACCAAAAATAGCAGAACAGGGTATCAGTTTTCGATAATCATTACCTACAATTAAACGACTCATATGCGGGGCCGCCAGTCCGACAAAGCCAATTAATCCAGTAAATGCAATGATTATTGAAGTCATTAATGCAGATAATATTAATATTTTTTTCCTTGTAGATGCAGGGTCAACACCTGTAGAAATCGCAAAATCATCACCTCCAAGAGATAATGCATTAAGATCCCATGACCATTTGAGTGCAGAAGGCATTAACGATATCAATGCTACAGTTATCCACATTGTATCCACTAAGTCAGGACGTGATAAACTACCGAATGACCAGTGAGCAAGTTGAGATAATTGTGCATCTGTAGCGAAATATTGCATCGTAGAAACAATTGCGCCAGCAATGAAGGTGATGGCAATACCTACCAGAATATATGACTCTGATGATATGGAGCGCATATTACCTAGTTGAATAATTATCGCGACTACTATCAGTGAAAATAAAAAAGCATTAGCAACTATTGCAATATCTGAGTTAGAAGCTACTGAAACACCTAGAACAATTGCAAATGCGGCTCCAAGTGCAGCACCTGAAGCAACGCCAAGAGTTAGTGGAGATACTAGTGGGTTACCTAAACATCCTTGCATCAAGGCACCTGATGTTGCTAATCCAGCACCACCGATAATGGCCATCAATATTCTTGGAAATCGTAATTCCCATATAATTGCAGATTGTAACTCACTAGCGGGTTCGAGACCAAATATAATTTTCATTGTACTATACATATCTAAATTTGATGAAGAACCGGACCCCATAGCAAATATTGCGAATAAAAATGTAACTACGCTTANTGCCAGAATAAGGAAAATTTGAAATTTGGAACTCTCTACATGTCTTTGGGAAATCGAATCGATGTAATCAACTCCCAGCAGATTTACAAACGAATTTACCACGCATATCAATATCATGATATTTTTCAAAGAAATCTGAGATTATTAGTTCGGCATTTAAATCTTCAAATAATTCTGGATGAAGTATTTTGGCCAAAGTAGGAAGGCCATGAATCATCATTGGCCCGGCAAATTCTCCGGACATGATAATCATGCGATCATTAACAATTGCACTAAGTTCTTCGAATCCGGGTCTAGTTTTGATGAAATCCATATGATTACCGCATTGATTTTCTTCATCAAAGGCATTGAATCCAATATCAAAAGTAATACCATCAAACATTATCACGTCAGGATTAGAATCTAATATTGCCTCCATATCTACATGAGTAGTGTGACCAGGTAAATTTTTGAATACATTATTTCCTCCTGCTCTCTCTATGATATCAGTCCACTGAGAAGTACCTGTAAGAACTACTGGATCTCTAGTCAATGACGCATGATGTTCCATCACTACTTGCGGCCTTTCTGATTCATTTAATGAAGAAATTCTTGATGAAACTTCAGCCTCAATACTATCAAATTCTTGGAAAANATCTTCAGCTTGGCTTTGCTTTCCGAAAAGTTCAGCAATTACTGATATTTCATACCTCAACGAATCATACTTGTAAAAATCTAGTGCAAGAACTTTGATACCTACTGGCTCCAATTTATCTCTAATAGCATTGGTATCAACCATCCCATTTGTAGCGAATACAATATATACATCGGGCCTAGAATCAAGTAGTGCTTCAAAGTCAATCTCTGAATGAGCAGATTGCTGAATCATCGGAGTATCTACATATTCTGGCCAGAGATCCGCATCATAGAAATCACCAGAAACTCCTGTAACTACTGAAGTATTGACTTCTAACATCCTCATCACACTTGCAGCATAAGTGTTGGTAATTGCTACACGTTGAGGGGTTTCTTCAAAAAAATGTAAATTCCCATTTGAGTCAATTAATTCAATCTTTGATTGATTAGTATTTTCAATGTTATCTTGAAGAGAATATTGCCAAACACCTAATGAACAAAAAACGACTAATAGAACTTGAAATATCGCGATATTACGATTATTAGGCATCTTACTCAGACCACCTATTTCTATAAATTACTGACGTTACTAAAATAATTAAAATTAATATTATTACAGCAGGATATGCAAGGTTTTGAATAGAATTATTTGANTCATTCTCTTCTATTGTGATAAAAATGGAGCTAGAAAAATCAGAAATCTTATCATTTGTTAGACCTACCTGGACTCTAATTCTATTTTGTCCAATAGATAGGTCATCAATTAAAGAATAATTCTCTGAGCCATTATATATACTATTTTTATTACCATCTCGATCTATCACTGTAACATTATACCATTCGGCATCAGTTATTGGTGTCCATGAGATTATTATTTCATCATTGGAGTTAAGAACTTGTGAGGTTGTTAAGAATACAGGAGGTTGTGCAATATGGAATATATTTAAGTTAATCTTTTCCCCAAAAACTGTATATCCAGATAACATTATTGAATTAATTTGGTAATCATAATTACCATCTTTCTGATTAGAAATATTCTGATTAGTTTGATTACCTTCATAAATTAAAATATCATTTTCAAATAACTGATAATAGTCTGTTCCTTGAAATGGCGCCCAGGTAATCGAATACTCATTTACTGAGAGATTAGATTCTTCAGTTAAGAACATTGGATTCATTGGAACATCGAAAGATTTCAGAATAGACACTTTTTTATCACTGTGTGAACCTGGTAACTGATCAATTATTTTTACCCAATTACGCACCGATGCATTGTACCACAATTCCCATGAAATTACTCCGTCGTCATTATCAGTAATAGTAATATGAGTTGTGGAGAAAGTTCCTGCAGGAGTCGTTAAAATTACATCCTCAACAATTGAAACAGTATTGTAAGTGTCATCATAGCCATTAGGGTGGCCAGGAACACCAATGATATTTGTTCGGTTGAAATGTAAATTTAATTCTTCATCTTGTGATGAAAATATATCAGTAGATAGACCATTACTGTCTGTGAAATCCCATCCCAATATTCCTTCTTGATAATATGATGAAGAGGAAGGTGAATCAACCCAATAAGTATGTAATGTGAGCAGGTTTTGACTATCTACCCATCGATATGATTCCTCCCCTTCAATATCATGCTCATCGCTATATCTAGCTAAAAATGAGGTTTTCTCGTGACCAAATGCGTCAATAGTAGATTCAGTACCAATCGCAGTTATTGTGACATTATGAATATTATAAGGCGATGAAGGAGTATATTCTATCTCATAATCCCAACTCATTCCTAATGACCACAATTCTGAATCTGATGAATTGGGGAGCACAATCAACAAAAGAGAAGAAGCATTGTCATTTGAGCCATTAATATTGGTAGCTTCGATTCTAAATTCAAAAGTACCTGTATCTTGAGGGCTAAAAGAAAATGTGGTTGAAGTACCTCTGTATGCTAGTTCACCATCTAAATAGAGCGAGTAAAAATCAGTGTAAGGGCCACCCTCCCAATCAATCTCAAATGGAGACATAGGAATTGTCTGAAATTGGGTGATGAATGAAACATTCCTAGGGAGTTCTACCTGGTAAGTAGATGAAAGATTCATCCAGCCCTCTCCATCAATAATTGTAGTAACTACAGGATCAATAATATCTATCCCAGATTGCTGGATTGTAAATGTCTGGATAGTGCCTACTTCAAGGTTTTGAATCAAGAAAAAACCATCAGAATTAGTCACTGCATTTTTTATACCATTACTTATTGATACTCCCGACATAGGGAATCCTTGTTCATCAACAACGAATCCGTATCTGCTATTCATTCCATGCTGAAAATTAAAATCATTGGGTTGTGAGGCACTCATCTTAAAGTGTAAAAACTGGGAAGATTCGAAATTTTCATAATTAGCAATTATTGTAAAATATTCACCGATATTTAATGGGCCGTATTCTACTCTTCCATCCTCTAAATCGTTATTTTCTTCAACGCCAACTATTTCAATATTAAAATTAGAACTATCTTGAATATGAATACCTTGATTGTCAAATGCCTCAACGGTTATCCAATTTTTACCTACTTGCCAATCTAGTTCCATATCCGAGTCAAAAATCATTCTTCGATACACTACAGTATGTCCACTATTCATGAAATAAGCTCTCACAGTATGTTCCCCTGGAGTAATCCCTGAGAAAACATAAGATCCATTTTCAGACCATGTTGATGTCATAGAATCAACTTTGATTGAGGTTTTATTGGCCAGTTGGCCATCGGCATCGAATACTTTTCCTGAAAGTGTGTAAAGTTGTTCATCTGAATCTTCTGCAGAAGTGAGGGGGATAGAAAAAATTGTTACTAATAATAAAAATACCAAAAAATATGCTTTGTTTTTAATCATTATTTCAACACCTTTTTTTAAAAAAATTGGGTTAACGAGAGACGCTCAAATTGAATGTGAGTCCCATTTTAACTATGATGAAGTTAATGATTACCTGCTGTGAGTCAGATAAATCAGCGCCTCTCGTTACCGTTCAAGTATGTCCTTCGATGTGGGCAAAATGCCCACATCGAAATCGTCAATTTATTTATTGGAGTGTACCAATATCTTCAGCAGTTATTCCTAGCATATCCCAAGCTGGTTGTAGATGTGCACGAACAGCTGACTGATAGTCAGTACCTGCTACAGGAACATTACTGAAATCATAGATTCCATTAATTCCAGTAGTTCCAAATCCATCGAAGTGCGTAAATGCACCACACTCTGCTTCAGTCATGTCTGCGTCAGTTGTATGAGATACCATATTATAGCATCCTGTAAACATAGTAGCGCCATAATTCACATACCAATCATAAGACTCGCATGTAGACTGATCTGCTGCTGTGTCCCAGGAGTGNGATACAGTGTTGTAGCAGCCGTCTTGTCCAGCGACTGTGACATAATCTTCAACCCACATGTATGAAGTGCAAGTAGCATTGTCATCACTGGAGGTTTCNTGAGATACCATATTGTAACATCCAGTGAAAGTAGTNGAACCCCATGATGCATTATCATAGTAATCCCATGACTCACAAATTGATTGATTCCATGAACTGTTCATACCGTGAGATACACTGTTGTAACAACCAGTGTAAGTTTGCTCTCCATAATTCTCTAAGTACATGTATGCATCACACGATGTTTCATCAGTATCTGTTGAGACTGAGTGAATATTCATGTTGTAACATATATCTGAACCGTCACCCATGTCGTAATCAGTCATGTACATGTATCCAGCACATTCATCAGCTGCTACTGCACTAACAGTCATTGTAACGCCATTGTAACAATCGTCACCNGGTGATGGGTTCGCTTCGGCAATGTATTTCTCAATTACTCTCCAGAAAGAATATCCCTCTGCTTGGTGTGTTTGAGCTTTTTCTACAGTATCGTCAGTGTTCATCTTGTGAGCATAACGGATTGTTGCTTGAGAGTAAATTATTACTAGATTCTTAACAATATCATCTCTTGCAGCAGTTGCTCCTGCAAGATCNTCAGCTTGTAATGCTGCAAGACCGTCATTCATTGCTTGAAGGATGGCTGCATTTGCTAAGGCAGTGCCGTCTGCATTTGCAGTATCGTAGTTGCCTGCTCTCTTATCCCCAGTAGCATAAGGAGAGCATGATGCATACTCATCTAGACCATGGTAAAATGCCCATCCTTCGTCCCATGCGTGCTGTGCATCATCAGTACCGAAGTTACCAGCCGCTGCCTTGTTTATGGCTGCATTTAATTCATGAATTGCATATGCAACCATTATCTGATTTTGAACGCCTTTCTCGACTGCTTGCTCTCTAACACTGTCTGAAGTTCCTTCAAACATACCAGTTCCATCTAGTGCAGACATCAAGTAGTCATCTAGTGGAGAATCGGTACCGTAAAAGGTATCTAATCCATGTTGCTTACCTGTAGCATCTGCAAAACCTTGTAATGTTCTGTATGAGCCATCACTCTTTTCTGCATGCTTACCATTCATGTAGATGTCTTTTACTCCATCCCAGTCATGCGCCTCTGCTAGATCTTTAATATCACAAACATCTTCAACTAACATCCTATGATTATCAACATTTGAAGCATATTCGTATCCACCGTCTGCTTCATCAAAGTTACTTTCATCATCATCCGACAGGCACCCAGCAAAAGCNGCTGCCAACATACTTAGTGTCATCATTATAGCAATTATTTTATTATTTTTCATATGGTCATCTCCGTTCTTTAGGTTTCCCTAAACTTTCGACTCAGTATTGGGTATATGAAATTTAGGTTCCCCTAAATAATGAAAAATGACTATTTAAATCATGAATCTATTGGCGATATAATGATGTGAGTATACCCGTTCGACAGAATNTGAGTTGTTTTAGTNGAACAAGATTTCTAACATCAATCTGCGTAATTCTTATGATTTCGATGATTTTTCCTCTAGATAACAAACAACCGGTTCTAAATTCTGAAATAGTAACTAAAGATCAACTCGGAGGTGGCGGTGGTAGCCTTGAAGAAAGATGCAGTTCTATTACTTTCGAAGATATTCTACCTTACACTCATGCACATTTCGATATCGTAGTCGACGATGACTGGGACTCGGCTGAAGTAAAGGCTAGAGCATGGATAAATGGTACCAGCGTAGATTTATTGAGAGAAAAGCTTGATTCTTATCTAGAAGAACTCTACCCTAGTGGTGGAGATGGCTGGATCTCTACTGATGAAAAATCAGCAGTTGAAGCTGTAGCATCTGAATGTATTGAATATGCAATGACTAGGATTGGTTTGAGAGAATCTACACCCCATAGAGGAGGGGTAGGCCTTGACTGGAAGAATGCTACTTGGCAAGATAATGGTGTTATTATTCAAGAATGGAATTTGGTTCCATCTAATCATGCAGATATTAGAGATTGTACTGCAATTGGTTCTAGTAGTGATTGTTTAGAAGTACCAGTATTCCCTAACTCTGAAAGAGACTGTAACACACTTATTGATGCATCTGAAGGAGTTGATGAGTGCAGACTTGAACTGTGGATGAATGCCACAATGGTAATTCCTAGTATTGATGACGGAGATGAGTTTACTCTAGCATTTAACGCNTCTAATATGACCAATGCAGTNTTAGATTTTACTTTCCCTAATAANCCAGATTTGAGATTAGATATGTGGGAAGAATGTGANGGGAGAGATGTAGAGTTTGAGCCATCTACTCACGATGANGCACCCTTGAGGGGNACTTGTATNGGAGATGATTCTTCAANTTATATTTTTGAAAATANTGAAGANGAAGGGACNAAATTCATATTANNGCCTCATAGGAGTAGNGATTTNTGGCCTAGTGGTGAAGATATTTTTGTAGATTTTANTACTGCACCNNTNCCAATAAATAANCCTCCATCTTGGTCGGAAAATGCNCCNNNAGATGGTNCTTGGTTNGCTTCATTAGAAAGTGGTCAGNTTGTTTGGGCNNATTGGAATAGTGTTTCATCATGGTTTAATGATGAGAAACCTATTTCGCAATTACAGATNAATTGNAGTTCAGACTCTTCNNCAAATATTNATCAATTATCNGATANNTCTTTTTCNGNAACAATAACTTTTGGNCAAGATACACAAGTGATGTGTGAAGCNNTNGANGACTTAGGGCAGNGTTCAGGNATNAGAACNTGGAACTTAGGCNCNCCNATTTCTCTAANATCNTCATCTGAAATTTTANNGAATCCNCATCCAGTTTCTNTANAATTCAATGAAAATTGGCCNGAATTGACANTACAATATGCTTTTACNCAATCTCAAAATATCAATTCGGCAAATATTGAATCATTAACTATTTCTTCTGATGAAACTATATTAATTAGCTCCAATGGAATGACTCCAGGTTTGGTTGATTTATGGGTAGAGATTAACGCGGACGACTTATACTCTACAGAAAAAATATTTTCATTGGGCATAACTAAAGAGAGTTCTCCACCAATGATTAGTGTAACAGAGTACGGTTGGGAGATGGATATTTGGCAGGCGCAAGGACAATTTAGTGACCCTGATGGTGAAGATGTACAATTTTCTCTATCGGTCGATGGATTATCTGCCGGAAGTATTTCTGTTTCCGGTAACTCATGGAGTACTCCAATGATAAATTTCGGATTATGGGATGAAGGAGAACACGAAGTGAAAGTTATTGGCTGTGACGTTTCTTCCAAATGTAATGAGGCAATAATTATGGTAAATAACAGTCATTTATTTGGATCTCAAATAATTGAACCTATTACTCCTGAGGATGACTCTGAATCAGGATTATTACCTGGTTTCAGTATGTTCTTGACAATCTTGTCATTAACTATCGGTCTCATATACTCAACCCGTCGCGATTAGTACATGAGTTTCTCCGGGAGCGTCAGTCGAGAATCCCATGAAGGTGGGTTACTCGTATCCTTTGAAGGTAGAGCACCTGGCCTATATACAGGAATCAGGATAGTAGGAGGGAAGTTCTTAGGAAGGGTTGATTCAGTAATTGGNCCNGTTAACAATGCCTATATTCACATTAAGCCTTTAGCAGAAAATTTNGTCTTGNAGAATACAATAGGTTCACCTGTAGAAATNGCTCCGAGAGATCGAAGACCNAGAAATGATAGAGATAGAAATAGAAGGAATAATACTGACAGGAATAGTAATTTAAAACCAGGCGACTGGATGTGCCCAAAATGTAANAATCATAATTATGCCAACAAACAAGTTTGTAACCGTTCTAACTGTAATGAGAAAAAACCTAGAAATAATCATCGAAAAAATGAAAGAAGTAATGGTAGAAGTAATGAAAGAAATGGCGAGCCTAATATGAAACCCGGAGATTGGATATGTCCGAAGTGTAAAAACCATAATTATGCAAGTAAAAATTTCTGTAATCGTTCTAATTGTGATGTAAGGAAACCAGGTAGCCCNGGAGAAAATAAAGGTAGAAGGAATACCCCTGCCAGATCTAGAAGACCCGATCGAAGAAGCGATGGTAGANGTAATAGTAGAAATACNACTAGAAGACAAACGAATCGTCAATCGAAACCTAGGAGTGGGAATGGTAGACAAAGTAACAATTCTAGAAATGGTAAAAGATTTAATTCCAGAAGATAATTCAATATTGAAGAGAACATCCCATACCCGAGGATTAATTTCTTAGAACGGTTACCGGAGTTTATGGCGAAGAGCGCGGAAGAGATTTGGCTTGACGCATTGGATTCAAGAGAAAATGGAGACTTCGATGATGCTATTAGATTGGCAAAAGAAGTCGTTTTTATCGATGAAAAAAATGCTGAAGCCTGGATGGCCATTGCTACATGGTCACTTCCACCACCAACAAGAGGGAAGCCAATAGAACCATCATTACAACAATCAGCGAAATCAATGTCTGCTCTAAGGAAAGTAGTTCTATACGAACCTGAAAATTTAGAAGCATGGATTATAGGAGGGAGAATCCTTCTAGATCATTTGGGAATGCTCGAAGATGCTCTACACTGGTGGGAAGATTGTCGAAATCAATATCCAAATAATGTGACCCCCATTNTAGAACAAATTGCGATTTTAGTTAGATTAGGTTTATACGAAAAATGTGCTGAAANACTTGTAGAATTGCAAGATGAAGGGATGGAAGAACCAACAAATCANCAAGCTATGAGGATGCAAGGGGTAAAGGGGATGGTAGACAGAGCCGCGAAAATGGAGAGGGAAGAAATTTTTAAGCCACAAGATCCGAATCATCCAAGATGGGAGATAATTGAAAAAATGAAAAAAGTAAAGCCATTATCTTCAACTTTCTGGTTAATTGCTTTCATAGCACCAATTGTATTCATATTTGGCAGTTTTGCTATGGCTCTTTTAGGAGGAACAATGTTTGGCTTCGTACTAGTTTTTCTATTGATATTAGCAGCCTTTGGAATACTTACTAGATTATCAATGGGGCTATTGCAATCAAGAAATCGACATGCATTAGATGTTGACAGAGCAATTGATTACGAGACTTCTTCTGGGAAATTNTGTATTCCNGAATCAATAAGAGGAAGTGTAGTGTATAATGCAATGCTCAAAAATAGAAGCCCAGCAGTTACTGAGAGGCTAGAAATAATTATTGATTCCGGAGAAAAAATTGGATCTAAATTTCAAATTAATTTGCCAGAATGGTAATTGAGAAATCGTATAATTATGTCCCTGCACTATAATCAGTAGAGTACTTGATTTGCTCATCGGTTAATGAATCAATGGAAATTCCAGTAGTTGATAACTTCAAAGATGCTAATTCACTATCTTGTTCTTTGCTNATATCATAAACAGAGTTAGAATAAGATTTTCCTTCCTTGGCTAATCTGCACAAAGCAAGAAATTGATTTGCAAATGACATATCCATAACTTCACTCGGGTGACCTTCAGCAGCAGCAAGNTTAACTAAACGTCCTCTTGCTAGTAAGTGAATTGTTCGTCCATCTTTNAATAGGAATGCTTCATTATTATCTCGAATTGTATATACCTCCTTTGCACGACTCTCTAAATCGGGAATATTTATTTCGCAATCATAGTGNCCTGTGTTNCTAATTATCGCTCCTTCTTTCATTGAATCAAAATGACGACCAACAATTACATCTTTCATTCCTGTAGCTGTACAAAATATATCNCCAATCTGAGCTGCTTCATCCATTTTCATAACCCTGAATCCATCCATTGTAGCTTTNAATGCACAAATAGGATCTATTTCAGTAACCACTACATTCGCTCCTAATCCACGTGCCCTAATCGCTAATCCTCTACCACAATGACCATATCCTGCTACAACGAACACTTTTCCAGCCAATAATACACTGGTTGCTCTAATTATACCATCAATCGTAGACTGACCTGTACCATGTACATTGTCAAAATCCCATTTAGTTTCCGCATCATTTACTGCAATAACTGGNTACAATAATTCCCCTGCNTCTGCCATGGCTCTGAGTCTATGTACTCCGGTCGTTGTTTCCTCTGTACCACCTATAATCNCACTAGATAATTCTGGGAACTCACTATGAACTCTGTAAATTAAATCCGCTCCATCATCAAGAGTTAAAGTTGGTTTGAAATCCAATGTACGATCTATGCAATCATAAAATCCTTGATTATCTTGACCATACCATGCATGAACTCCATAACCTTCTCTGGCTAACCAAGCTGCTACATCGTCTTGTGTAGATAATGGATTACAACCAGACCATGAAATTTCTGCTCCTGCTGCTACAATAGTTTCAATGAGAATCGCAGTTTCTTTAGTTACATGTAAGCATCCAGAGACTCTTTGCCCTGCAAGAGGTTTTTCGACTTCGGCCTTTTTCTTTAATGCGGCCAAAGCAGGCATTCTACTTCTTGCCCAAGCAACTCTTTTTTCTCCAGCATCGGCTAAGGAAATATCAGCAACAGTGTATAAACCNGATGTATCCATGATNNAATGCATCCGCAAGGTGTTATTCAAGGTACGTTTTANCGCACCCCACTATTGAACCGTATCTACGTCAATTNTTNCCATTTTGTTGGGCNTAATAAGANGCATANTATTGTTCNGCATACTGTCTGGCAGTTTGCTCATCATAACCCGATGCAACCATCTGTTGAACATATGCTTCAACAGGATCCATTTGCTCAACTCCACCGAATTGTTCAACTACATCAGAATCAGAATCTTTACCGCTTCCNGATCTTAGTAACAATGTAACTCCAACAATTGCTAATATTGCTATGAANCCTCCGACTCCGAGAATGATTGGACTAATCCCTCCACTCTCACTAGAAGNACAGCTAGAATCATCAGGATCTATTTCACAAATATCCTTTGGAAGCAAATTAATTACAATTTGTTCAGACAAAGTATACCTAGTTCCGTCACCTTCTGTNATTCTGAAATATAGTGTTGCTTGTTGACCACTGATTGAATATAAATCAGAGATATCCAATGTCATTGAGAAANCACTACCATCGCCTAAACCATCTGAAACGTTATATTTACCAATTGTTTTTTGTGTAATTTTTTGAGTAGGCGTATAATCTAGAATAAGTTCATTTAATGAAACCTCAATCTTAACATCGCTGTTCTCTGCACCACCCAGAATACTACCGACGATTGTTACATCGTCACCTGATTGTGAATCACTAGGACGAGGAGATGAGAAAACCCATGCAGGTTGTTCATCCCCATCATTCTCTCCTACGACAATGAAGTACATACGATACTTGTTCTGAGTTTGTTTTCCAGCTTTATCATAAACGATCAATTCTACACGTACATCTTTTTCAATTGTTGGACTTGCAGTGATATTTCGGAAAGTATAACTCCATTCATCAGTAACTNCTGCTGGGTTCTGCCANACATGTTGCTNNTCACTAAATTCACCTACTGGCATATCATTAATCACTCTCCATTCGTATAGAGCGATACCTGTTTCGCCATTAGGAGCATCTGGATCAGTACTATTCTCCCCCGTGAACTTAACAGTAGTTTCGCCTGTATCTGACAATCTCACTCTGTAAACTGGCCAATCAACTCCCGCAATAGGCTTTGTACCATCTCTAGTAATATATTCAGAAGTATCTTCATCATGAACAATAGTTGCTGCAGAAATTGGGTAGAAATCATCTGCTAGAGTATCATTAGTGATCAAACGAATATATGTAATCCTAGTATGACCAGCATCATCATGCAAATATAGAGTGAGTAACCACTCTGCACCAATTCTACATGGCTCGTTATCTTCACCAACTGCACAGAATGAGCCCATTGTAGGAATTGATGGACTGACTTGGTTAGAATGACTTACTAGACCCGCGTCTAGTACAGCACCGTCCCATCCTGTGACTGAATCATTATTTCCAGATTCAAGATCCCAGTCTGCAATTAGTCCTTCAACTTCTGAAGTATAGGTAAATTCAAGATCTGCATTACTCTTGATATATTTATCACGATAAGCTCCTGTTGTAGGGTTAATATCTACTGCTTCATCGTTGATTATTAACTCGAAATCTGTACCTGCAATACCGAAATCTAATGGGTAAGGAGTTAGATGGTAAGATAACATGTTGGATAATAGTGGTATATTTTCCCCGCCGAATGACTCCGACACACTAGGGTTCTCTACATCAACGGTAGTCACAATTAATCCNCCAGCTCCCTTNTTACATACTGACATCANAGAATGTCCTTGTACNGTATCTCTCATGAGTGTGTGGAAAGTCCCTCCAGTCACACTGATTCGCCCCCCACAGGTAGCAGGNATTTGGTTTGCTTGNACTTGAGAAGCNACATCTATACCNGATATNGCCACATAGTCTCCCGCATGNATTCCTGAGAAAGTNACCTTATCGATACCTTTCAAAATCGGATGATAAGGGTCATCGATAGAGAGATCNNCATAATTTATCCTATTATCTGTAGTGAAATTATATTGGTTTCTGTCTTTAATCGCCATATCNAAAATTAATCTACCTGGGTCATATTCGTTTTGGTAAGGGCCCAAGTGCATCTGAACAGTTCCNCCTTCAACCATGAAATTTTCGAGCACATCGACTACACTGAGACCATCAGTTTCTCTTGTTGTATCCATAATCTCATAATAGTNNCCATAAACTACATTATAATCAGTCTGCCAAGGAAGTAGAACTTTGTTATAATGCTCTATCCAATCTGGAGTAGCATAAGTATCCCAATCACTAACTCTCAACTGTGTGTAAGTCAAGTTCATTGCATCCAAATCATTCTTTACCTGCTGTAAACGATTTTGATCAGTAGGATTGGAAAGGATAGCGACATCTATTTGATCATAAAACTGTATTACGAAGAAACGCTCATTTCCNGAACTGTTACCGTCTTGTGTAAAATTAGCAAAGAAACTAATGTTGTAAGTATGGCCATCGTACCATGATGAATAAGGTGCAGTCCAGTTCGCCCATGAACGTTCATGAGGAACTAAATCAAATGGTCCATTATCTGAGTTTTCTTCGTAAACTATTTGCCCAGTATCTTCATCAATAATTCTCATTGTTAATTCATACTCTGCTTCTATAACTCCGTTTAATAATGGCAACACAAAGTCATGTGAAGAAGAACCATAGGCACCAAATTCATCCTTATTTGTTGTATATACACAAGCATAAGTAATATCTGTAGTACAATCAAGAATATCAGGTTGCATTAGAGTGATATCTGCACTTGCAATACTAAACATAATTGTAGTATAATTGTTAGCTAAATTGNCTTCAGATTCATTATACCATTTTTGTAATGGATCNGTATTGTCGAATAATGTCTTCACATCGATTCTATAAATNCCGCTCTGGAAATCATGATTTGCAATTGTTACTACTTGCTTCTCTGAAGCATCCATTCCATTGACATCAATAGTATATGTTCCATCGTCCTCGAAAGTAAATTCTTCAATTCTTATGTTATCAATTGCAAACCCAGCGGAACCAGCATTACCATTTACTCCATCATCATTAGATAAGAATCTCCATGTCAAAGTTACATCAGAACCTGATAAAGAGGTGCATTCATCTGCCCACTCAAAAGTATTTTCACTAGTCTGATTTTGTAAGAAAATATTAGACATATCTACAGTTACAGATTTGACAATTTGTTCAGAATCGAACCAGACAACTGAATTATACTTATCTGAGAAATCGCCAAAGTACTCAACTTCATCATAGCCATTANNATCAAAATCTTCACANCTATCAAATGGNCGCGGACCATTTTCATTCAGNTCAGTCCAACTACCAAAGATAATNCCATTGAAATTCTCTCCGTTTTTGGTCCATGAAACTTCTAATTGAGCNGCATCTCTGATTGCTAGAATNTTTCCATTACTATCCTTCAAGTAATCACCTTCAGCAAAGTAATCAAAGGTTAGGTAGGTAAAATCTGCGCCTTCTGCACCAACAGGGATATCTGGAATTGTTAATGTCTCATTCCAGTTGTCACCATATCCTGTGTCTGGATGACCGAGCCAGTAAGCGTGATTATTGAATACTCCTTGATTTTGAGGTAGCATCCCATTGGAGCCTGNTGAATCATCAATACGACTACCGTTTTCATTCCCATCATCTTCCCAAATTTGGTTCTCTGAACTTCCGAATGTAAAATCTTCAATTGCTACTAAATCAGGTAATGCATTTCTGACCTTAGCCTCAACTTGGAAATCCGTAACAGTATTTCCANAATTTTGGACCNTNACATTAATGTCTCTAGGACCGGANGCATATCTTACTCCGTTTTCTAAATCAACCCAAGCCTCTTCTGCAATTCCTGGGTCGTAAAGGTTGTCTACAGTAAGCTGGAACTTGACCTCATCATTTGTGGCATCAGCATTATCAAATCCTGAAGGATTTTCTAAAGAAGTGGAAATATAATATGTCTTGTTATCTATGAAGTTAGATGTTAGAGATACTTCACGTANAGCACCTGCTCCCAAGTTCGTAAACGATAATTCCTGACTAACTAAAGCTTCAGTCCCAAAATTGACATCTCTCTTTCTAATTGATATATTATCAAATGCAAACCCATCTAATCCAGTATCATAAGATGCNCCATCTGGACCTACTGAGCCCATTAGGCCGCTTCTAAATCGGAATCTAATATCAATTACTTGGCCAGCGTAAGGAGTTAAATCAATTGAATTGATTTTNTCTTGGTCAGGAGATTCTGANCCTTCCTCTGTGAAATTAAGCCAGCCTGTTAGAGTCTCACTAGAAATATCACCATTGTAAGTATTNTATTCTGGATCTACACCCTGATACNGGAGACGGAAATAACGATCAGTGTCCCATCCTCCTGCAAAGAAAACTTGTTCCCAACCACTTCCATCACTCCATACTTCGATACTGCATGAATCTTCATACAACCAACGTTCAACAACATCGAACTGTTCTGCTAGATATAGTTGGAAGAAAGAAGCACTGCACATTGCCCACATGTCAAGATANGCAGCATCTGCCCCTGTTAGATCAACGTTTTGGAGAATTACTGCTTCGTCTTGATGATTGTAATATCCTGAATCTGATTCATTCTGACCGCCATTATAATCGAGTCCAGCCCAAAAATAGTTTGTAGGGTTAGAGTCAGCTTCCCATGCTGATGCATTTTGACCTACTGTAGAGCCAGTTTCTACATGCCATGAAGAGTCTCCTTCTTCAAATTCTCCCGTATAAGAGAACTTTTCCCACGCACATGAGTTACAATTTGACTTGTCTTCATTCCCATCGAAATCATTGGCATAAACAATAGTATCGCTCCCTCCTAATACTTCTTTGACTTCCAGATTAACATCAACACTTCCTGAAATTGGATTCAAACCGGTATTCTTGATTGTAACATTAACAAATCTGTTTCCTTCACCCAGTTGAGCCGCTCCAGTAGCGGGATTATAAGAAACTGGGGCTACAGTAACGTCAGTAATTCCTACATCTTCGTTATCAAGTGACAGAACTGAAAGGAAATCACCTGCTCCGGGCCAACCTTGTGTATCAAGCCACATTGCATTATTTGCGAAACGATAAGCATAATCACGCTGACCGATTACAATTTCAAATGCACTATCATCTCCACCTTGCAATTGTCCGGGTTGGGCCATTGTAGGCCTTCTTCCTACATCAAAAGATAAAGCGGGTAAATATCCGGGACCATTTGGATTTGCAAGAATTATCTCAACAGAATTTATTTCTCTCAGGTTATCTAACAATAAGAAGGTCTGATTTTGAGAGGTGGAATCTTGAATTCTTGTCAATGTCAATTCAGTTGGGACGAAAAAGTCATATTCACCATCTTGATTAACATCTTCGATAGTTATAGATGCACCTTTAAAATCTCCTAGATATGCATAATTTTGGGTAGTCCAAGATGTTCCTGAGCCAAAAGCGTAAGAAATATTTCCAGTTAATCCGTCAACTGCAGCTATTAGATCAATTTCACCATTATCATCTGTGTCCTTAATGTCAAAGCCATACAAAGGCTCATTATGCTCTGCATCAAGTTTGAACTCGTGAACTCCTTGTGCGCCAGGAGTTAATGGGTTAGGGTATGTCCCTTGTAGACAATCGTATTCCAATACAGTCACATTATCATAATGCCCTACTGATACGCCCACTCCTGTATTGAATGGAGGAGTTCTTAAGAGCCAGATATCAAGATCTTCACAATCGCCAATTCCTCCACCACCAGGGAAACCACCACCAGTTACTGTCTCACCATAATGTCCAAGAATCATGTTAGTGTAAAGGCCACTAGTTAGAGGGACTGCTAGTGTTTGTTGTGACGTTAGTAGAGTTGGATCAGGACCTTTATACACCTGAATATATTGATTGGTCGCAGTTGCATCTCTGACCACCATCACGATATCTGCATTTCCGTCACCGTCAATATCTGCTACATCCATATCGGAAAGGAAAGGATTTGAAACTGTAATTTCCGAATCACTCCAAAGATTTACTCTTTCATCACAATCCCCCCANAGTATCGTAAGATTTCCCGGCCTTACGAAAGATTCGCCTACAAATCTAATATTTTGCTGATAATAAACAAGATCATTGACTCCATCTCCATCAATGTCTGCTACCTCAACACGGGTTCCGTCCGCTGTATCTACGAAACCTGCGCGACGAGATTCATTATTGGAAATAAATACGTCCTGTCTGTCAGCAAAACCACCAGATCCATCATTGTACAATACAGTGATGAAAAGCCCCATTGTACTGGCAGAGGCTATATCATTGTCTCCGTCACAGTCAAGATCTCCTATCGAGATATAGGAAGGGTCTCGTTGAACCGCATATTGAGTAATATGAGACGCAGAAACCGCTGGAATCAACGATAAAAACAAGGAACTAAGGAACAAACTGACGAGTAGAATGGCTTTCCTACTCTTCGCGGCTTGATTATTGGTATTCTTCAGACTATACAGCATACTACTTCCGAGTTTAACTCCATTCTTAGCACTTATCACCCATTGATTCCTCNCACCTNCGGTGAATATTGAGAAACTAAGTGNNTNAANTGAANTTAAANAAAATAGATTANTGTGAAATTAACCAACTCGGATTCGGAGCATAATGAATTTCTGCGCCACCATAAATTAGTTCTAAACGACCCATNATCCAAAGCCTATTTAGGAAGATTTCNAGGTCTGCGCCTTCTCTNTTTATTCTCTCTCCAATTAANTCTTCAATGGCACTGATGGGNAGTGATGTTTGNCCATGTTCACGCACGACAAGAGTCAACAGAATTTGTAACCAAGATTCTGCCATTGGGTCNCCAGATAGATTGTTNGATAAAGGCTCNGGTTCGTCTATTGATTCTAAAAATTCTCTTATATATTCAATCTGAGGCTCTGTTCTAGAAGGTCCATCTAAATCAGAAATTTTGGATTTAATATCTAAATCTCCAATTCTTCTGACTACAGCAGGAATACTGCTTGGATCAGGGGGGGGTCCTGGTAATTTTTCTTCTTCTGTCAATATATCAGGAAGATTTAGACCATCACCCATAGCAGCATGAGATTCTAATTCATTATCGTCAACTAATCTAGCGGAAAGAGGTTGGATGAAACCAACTCTTCCTTGTAGGCCCAATTCCTGACGAAATGACTCAACAACATTAGATTCCCCCTCAATAATGATGTCGATATTATTTTCAGGTGAGCGAAATCTGAATCTGACTGTCCCCCTCATCTGCATACCATCACCCCTAACGTTACTTGCAGATAAGACATCACGTTTCAATTCACTCTTTGGCNAGATTACGTAAAACTGTTTGTAAAATTCCACCNTTNTTGTAATANTCAACCTCGACAGGAGTNTCTAAGCGCACAATAGCTTTGAAATTTATTAACTCACCACTGCTTTTAGTTGCTTGAATATCTATTGTCGACAAAGGCACTAGCTCCATATCTGCTGGAATATTGAAACTCTCTGTCCCATCTAGCCCGAGTAAGTCTGCATCTTCTCCATCGATAAACGTCAGAGGAAGGACCCCCATCCCAACAAGGTTTGAACGATGAATCCTNTCAAAAGATGTTGCAATAACTGCTCTGACACCGAGTAATAGTGTCCCTTTAGCGGCCCAGTCTCTGCTGCTTCCGGTACCATATTGTGAGCCAGCTAAGACCACTAAATCGGTTCCTTCGGATTGATATCTTTGACTTGCTTCGAATATAGAAACGACTTCATCAGTAGGGAAATGTGTGGTCCAACCACCTTCAGTACCTTCCGCAACTTGATTCTTGATACGGATGTTTGCAAATGTACCTCTCATCATAACTTCATGATTTCCTCTTCGACTTCCAAAAGAGTTGAAATCTTTCATTTCTACACCATTCCCGATAAGATATTGCCCCGCAGGACCGTGATGAGGGAAAGCCCCCGCTGGTGAAATATGATCTGTAGTCACAGAATCACCAAGTTTCAATAACACTCTAGCATTTTTTATCGGTTTAATACGAGATGGTTCGGCTTTGATACCCTCAAAAAANGATGGGAGTCTGATATAAGTTGAATCATCTTCCCAAGGATATAATGCAGATTTTTCAGAAGGTATTGAGTCCCACCTTGGCTCTTCTAAAACATCTGAATANCGATNTCTAAACATTTCAGGTGTCAAAGAATTTTGTAAAGTTTCATTAATTTCTTCATCAGATGGCCATATATCNGANANCATCACTGGTTCATCATGATTANTATAACCAATAGGATCATTAAATAAATCAATATCTANAGTNCCAGCAAGAGCGTAAGCAACTACTAATGGAGGACTTGCAAGATAATTCGCCTTCACCTTTTGATGAATACGCCCTTCGAAATTTCTGTTTCCAGAAAGTACACTACCTACAATAAGATTGGATTCATCAATTGCACTCTCTATATCTTCATCCAGTGGTCCAGAATTACCTATGCAAGTTGTACAGCCATAACCAACCACATTAAAGCCTAAAGCAGACANATCTTCTGTTAGTCCTGCTGCATCGAAATATTCTGTAACTACTCTACTTCCAGGTGCTAAACTAGGTCTAACCCAAGGTTTCAATTCTAATCCTTTTNACCTNGCATTTCTAGCCAATAGGCCTGCTGCTAACATAACACTTGGATTACTAGTGTTAGTACAACTTGTAATCGCAGCAATAACAATATCTCCATGTTGAAGATTTACATTTCTACCTTCTATGTGAGATGAATCTTGATTATTTTCAGAATTAATTCCATGGCCTTGATGGCCTGAAGGAGAGTTTAGACTTTGTAACCAATGTTCTTTCATCTCAGAAAGATTTACCCTATCTTGAGGTCTCTTTGGCCCTGCTAGTGCTGGTTCAACTGTGTTCAAATCTAACTTGATTGAGGATGTAAATTTAGGTACNGGGGTATCACTTGTGTGNAATAGGCCCTGAGCAGTAAGATATTGCTTTACATTTTCAATATGTGAAGGCTCTCTACCAGACAAATGCATGTAATCTAGAGTTGTCTGATCTACTGGNAAGAATCCACANGTTGCCCCATATTCTGGAGCCATGTTNGCTATAGTTGCTCTATCTGGCAAGCTTAAGTTTGCCATTCCTGAACCATAAAATTCTACAAATTTAGAAACCACNCCNTGTTCCCTTAATAGTTCTACAATTCTTAGAGTCATATCAGTTGCAGTAACTCCTGCACGCAACTTNCCAGATAANTCGAAACCTACTACTTCAGGNAACAGCATNTANATTGGTTGNCCGAGCATTACTGCTTCTGCTTCAATTCCGCCGACTCCCCANCCAAGAACACCNAGACCATTAATCATGGTTGTATGAGAGTCAGTACCAACTAAAGAATCAGGTATCCATAAGTTATTTTCTAAACGAGCAACACTCGCAATCCATTCTAAATTCACTTGATGGACAATTCCTCTACCTGGCGGTACGGCTCGGAAATTATCTAAATTCATTTGACCCCATTTTAGAAATTTATATCTCTCCATGTTACGTTGGTATTCTATTTCCAAATTACGTTCCCTGGCGTCTGGAAATAATCCTGAAATATCAACCTGAACGGAATGATCTATTACTAAATCTACAGGGACTTGAGGATTGACTTTCTCTGGGTCGCCTTCTAAATCTACCATTGCGTCTCTTAATGCTGCGATATCTACCACTGCAGGAACACCTGTGAAATCTTGTAAAATTACTCTACTCGGATTAAAAGGAATTTCTTCTGGTTTCATTGTGGGAGACCAAGAAGCAATTCTCTTGACATCTTCTTCAGTCACAAGAAAACCGTCACATTTCCTAAGAGCAGATTCAAGTAAAATTCTTATTGAAAACGGCAATTCATCTAATTTACAGAGACCCTGTTCTTCGAGACTCTTCAATGACATGAAGAAACCAGTATCTCCTGAATGAGTAGTGAATTCAGACTTCGCAGAGAACAAATCATCAGCAACCATGTTNGCACCGGCCGTGATTAAGCACAAGAATATGCCTAAAGATAAACTTCATATTTTCGTTTTAATCAAGATATATCTACAGAAAGTAGACGTACTTCAAAAATTGGTCTATCATTATCGCCAGTTTCAACATCACTAATTGCGGTTACTGAACTTAAACCACTCGAAACTTTTCCAAAAACTGTATGCTGNCCATCGAGATGAGATGGAGTACTATCTTCGGGAACAATAAAGAATTGACTTCCTCCAGTATTTGGACTACTTGTTTTAGCCATCGAAATAACTCCAGGCTCATGAACTAGACCATTATTTGCCTCGTCTCCAACTGTCCAAGAAGTTCTATCACAATCGCTCGAACTAGTTTCTGCTTGACCATTACAGTAGCCGTACCAATTGTATGCATAGCCTCCACTACCTGTGCCCGATTCAAAATCTCCTCCTTGAATCATAAAACCGTCTATAACTCTATGGAATATTGTTGATTTATAGTTATCATTAACAGAATGAGCAATAAAATTTTCAACATGGTCTGGAGCCTGCGATGCATACAAATCTATTACCACCGTAGCTGTAGTTCTACTATCCTCATTCATACCATTAGGAACATATGAAATCTGCATAGTTGCTTGCGAACCAGAAACTGATGCTTCTTCATTCATGAAATCAGCCAGTACTTTGACTGAAGATAATAGAAGAAGACATACAACTAACATTACTACTAATCCCATTGGAGTTGGACTGCCATTATCCAATACTTGGAAGGTTGAGCCTGTTGATATCCCCTCTTGATCCATAACTGAAATTAGTTTGCCTCTTTCTCGAAGAGTTTCTTTTGATTTAGGGTCTAGTTTTAACGCATTAGAATAATTCTTGTATGCTTGTTTTAAATTTGTCTTTCTAGATGATGTATCAGTATTAGCTTTGATAACATAAATATCGGCTGCTAGAGATAGAGTTTTGGCTCTCTGTACATCGTTTTCACAGTTNTCCCAAGCAACTGAACGGAGTAAAGCTAAGGCTTTGTCAGGATGGTCTTGACTTGCTATCGAATTCTTTGCTTCATCCCAAGCTCTTTGCAGTTTTTCGGATACGGGCATGTGCCTCGGAAGAGCACCTAATAAAAAACTACAACGGAACTAGTGCCGCTAAAAATTTCGGATTGGTGAACGGCAATACATAATACTAGTTCTCTACGGCAGTTGACTCACGCAAGCACCTTACGGGCTACGGTACCAACGGAGAATGTGANATAATGAACCCGCGAGTTAATGACTTTACAATCAATATAGCAACAGCAAACGGAACTGGTTCTCAATCAGCAAATCTAGTCATTTTACATTCAATGTATGAAATGGGAGTTCCTGTTAGTGGGAAGAATTTATTCCCTAGTAATATTTCAGGACTACCTACTTGGTTCATCATTAGAGCAAGTGACGCAGGATATCAAGCACCTGGAGATTACACTCATATACAAATTTTGATGAATAAAGATACATGGCAAAAAGATCTCGATAAACTTGACCCAGGGACGATTATTATTTACAATAAAGATACAAAATTACCAGTCGATAGAGACGATTGTATTGTACTTGGAATGCCAATGACTAAGATGGCTAGAACGATTAGTCCAAAGATGGCTAAACTTATGGCAAATATGTATTATGTAGGTGCGCTGGCTCATATCTTAAAAATAGACCAAGAGGCTATTAGAAAGGCAATTTCTCAGCAATTTGGTGGAAAAGAAAAAGCCATTGAATGGAATATGCAGGCTATATCTGAAGGCATTGAATATGCAAAAGAAAATTGGGATTATGAATCTGAATATTTAGTTGAGGAGAGAGAAAAAGATCCAAACACATTCCTTATTGAAGGTAATGAGGCAACTGCCCTAGGTGCCATTTATGGAGGAATAAATATGCTTTCTTGGTATCCTATTACTCCGTCATCTTCTGTTGCGGAGTCGATCATTGGATGGATTCCAAAACTCAGAGAAGGTGAAGACGGTGGTGCAACTTGTGCAGTAGTACAGGCAGAAGACGAATTAGCCGCTGCTGGGATGGTTTTGGGTGCTGGATGGGCTGGCGGTAGAGGAATGACCTGTACTAGTGGACCAGGAATTTCATTAATGTCCGAATTTATTGGATTGTTTTACTTCTCTGAGGTGCCAGGAGTTATTTGGGATGTTAATAGAGTAGGCCCTTCTACAGGATTACCTACTAGAACTCAACAAGGAGATTTGTCAATGCTTTACGAAGCAAGTCACGGAGATACTCAACATATTGTTTTGATTCCNGGAACTGTCGATGAATGTTTCGAATTTGGATGGAGAGCATTCGATTATGCTGATCGATTCCAGACTATGGTCTTTGGATTTGGTGACTTAGATTTAGGTATGAACAGGTGGAGTACGGCTGGTTTCAAATATCCTGAAACTCCAATGGATAGAGGGAAAGTAATCAGAAGCCAAGANCAAATGGACGCGATAGCGAATTATGGACGTTACAGAGATGTAGANGGAGATGGAATTGCATATCGAACATTACCTGGAAGTGGTCTAGACCCAATTCTTTATCGGGGAACTGGTCACGATGAAGATGGAATATATTCCGAAGACCCTCAAGTGTATCATGCAACAATGGAAAGACTNAGGAGAAAAATTGATGGCGCAAGAGATGTATTACCCGCACCTGTAATTAGAGAAGAGAAAGAAAAGAGCGTAGGAATAATTTTCTACGGTTCTATGGAAAACACTATCGTAGAAATTGATGATATGCTTGAAGAAACTGGATTATCAGTTAGTACCTGCCGTGTTCGGGCACTTCCTTATCACTCCGAAGTCCAATCATTCATTGAGGAACATGAAAAGGTGATTGTTCTTGAGATAAATAGAGATGGACAACTATTTGGCATTCTGAGAAAAGAACTCCCAGTTCATCTACTGAGTAAAATCCAAAGTGTTGCTTACAGCGATGGATTACCACCAAGAGCAAAGGTGTATTCAAATATGATTATTGATGCTTTAGGAGAGGTGGAATTATGAGTATTTTAAAACTGAATGTAATTGATTTAGAAAAGTCAGAATACAAAGGTGGGAAATCATCATTATGTCCTGGCTGCGGACATGACCAAATTTCAAATGTAATTATTCAAGCAGCATGGGAAAATGGGATAAAACCAGAAGGTATCGCAAAAATGAGTGGCATAGGGTGTTCATCCAAAACACCTGCATATTTCTTAGGAAAGAGTCATGGATTTAACACAGTTCACGGAAGAATGCCATCAGTTACAACTGGCGCAAATATGGTGAATAAAGACCTCTCATTCCTAGCTGTTTCGGGGGATGGAGATACTGCTAGCATAGGCATTGGACAATTCATCCATGCAATAAGAAGAAATCTTGACATGGTATATATCATTGAAAACAATGGCGTATACGGATTGACTAAAGGTCAATATAGCGCTACTGTCGAAAAAGGTTCCAAAAAGAAAAAAGGAGTAATGAATGAACAAGCCCCAATTGATTTGTGCGCAATGGCAGTAAATTTAGGATGTAGTTTCGTTGCAAGGTCATTCTCAGGAAGTAAGAAACAATTGACTGCGTTACTAAGAGCAGCAATGAGTCACAAAGGTATGGCAATTATTGATGTCATTTCACCATGTGTTACATTTGCAAATAATGATGAATCATACAAATCATACAATTATGTTAAAGAAAATGACGAAGTATTACATATCGTAGATTACATACCTCATTTCTCACCAATTGAAGCAGTAGAGGTGCCTGCGGGTGAGTTCAAAGAAATCAAATTATTTGATGGATCAACATTAAGGCTGGAAACTGTTGGAAGTGAACATAATCCAAATGACCCTGTGGAGGCTTTGCGTGCAATTCATGAAGCCGATAGAGAAGGAAGACATGTTACGGGCTTACTGTACTATGACTCTGATAAGAAAACAGCCACTGAAACACTTGGATTAACAAANACTCCACTGATGGCTCTACCCGATTCTCAATTAAGGCCTAGTGAAGAAAGCTTGGAACTATTAAATGCTGGATTTAGAACAAACTAATTACCTTAGATGAACTTAGGTTTTCTTGAAATACATAATCCTTGTCCGGTTAATGTTAGTCCCTTAGTGTAGTGGTCCATCATGTGGGGTTCTGGATCCCATGACCCTGGTTCGAATCCGGGAGGGACTACCAATAACCTCGTTCTCCGATTAGTTGATGAAAGAAACCTATCTCTCATACATTATCATGCAACTCATTGATGAAAATCAGGACTCTCCTGTACTGAGTGGATTTACTCATTTAGCAGACAGTACTGACCCACTTCATATTCTGATGAGTTTAACAAATTTGATTACTGCGGCGACTCTAGTCCTATGTACGTTAGTATTAGGAAATTTAGATAAAAATGAAACTATATCACAATTTCCATTACTCATAACTTTATCAATTTCTTTGGCTATGCTGGTTGGATTGATAATAGAATATTTACTAAAAGAATATAAGGAATTAGTTAGGGGAATCAGATCACAAATAAAATATTTTCAAGTTATAATATTCTTTTGGATGTGGATATTGTGGGGGTTGGATCGGACGAGCTATTTCGATTTTTCCGAATGGTCATTTATGATTCTTATCTCAGTATCATTACAGACAACATTCTTTATTCTTGGATTATATCATAGAA
>NYXJ01000021.1 GCA_002685315.1 Methanobacteriota archaeon | reverse complement strand
AGACGTTTGTACTATGAATAGCGTGTCATCCATGGACAATCCTAGACGGGTTTCCAATATAGCCTGTGGCATATATTCAATGCCTGTGTATGCTTCCGATGTTTCGGCGATAAGATGGGAGCGTGGGAAAAACCTATTGATTCAGGCGAAATTCCTAATTCAGATACTCATTTTGATGTTATCGTTGTAGGAGGTGGTCCGGGAGGCTCGGCTGCAGCTGCTTACAACGCTTTGAACGGTTGTAAAGTTCTTTTATTGGAAAAAGAAATTTGGCCTAGAGATAAGATATGTGGAGATGCGGTTGGAGGTAAATCACTATCTCATGTAAAAGAATTAGGAGTCTTAGATATGATTGAGTCGACTCCTCATTATGTAGTGGATTCTATCGTTTTCGGCAGTGCAAATGGTTCTGAAGTTAAAGTCATGCTGCCAAAGGAGTCCTATGAAAAAATGGGTTTACAATCTGGTTATGCATTGCCTAGAATGCAATTTGATTACATGATGTTTCAAAGAGGCCAAGAAATAGTTAGAGAAAATGGAGGATCTGTAATACAGGATTTTTCTGTACATGAAATAATATTTGAAAAAGAAAATGGTGTTCACAAAATAAAGGGCGTAAAGGGAAGTGTCGGAGGGAGAAAATCGGGTAATGATGAATTAACATTCACCTCTGCAGTCACGATCGGGGCTGGTGGTTACAATTGCCCAGTATCGAGAGTAATTACTGAATTGCATAATGAGCCACATAGAGACGATGATCATTTCTGTGGAGGTTATCGAGAATATTGGGATGATGTCGGAGGATTGGGAGGTGATGAGGGGCCGATTGAAATACACTTTATTGACGAAGTTTTACCAGGTTATTTCTGGCTTTTCCCCGTACAAGGAAATAGAGTTAACGTAGGGATTGGGATGTTAATTTCTGAACATAGAAAACTGAAAAAAGACAGGAAGAAATCTCTCAAGAAAATACAAAAGTGGGTAATTGAAGAACATCCGCGATTTAAGGAAAGATTTGCAAATGCCACATTAGTTCCGGGTTCTGAAAAGGGGTGGCAATTACCATTTGGTTCTCCGAGAAAAGATGCTCCCTCATATCAACCAAGGAGAGTGGCGATGGCGGGCGCTATGTGCGTAGGAGATTCTGCAAGCTTAGTGGATCCATTTAGTGGTGAAGGGATTGGAAACGCATTACTATCTGCAAAAATGACTTCAAAACATTTCGATAAGAATCTACATGCAAATGGATTTCCAGAAGAAAGCGCTAAAGAATATATGATTGATTTATGGGGTGCGTTGGGCTCTGAATTAAAGAATTCTAAAACTTTACAAAAGGTTATGAAATGGAAAGTGCTTACCAATTGGTTTGTCAAGAAGGCTTCTAAGAAAGAAGAGTTAGGAAAAATGATGTCCGAAATGATTGCCAGCAAAGAATCGCAAAAAATGCTTTGGAGTCCTTGGTTTTTAATGAAAACATTGTTNTTNCCATGAGGTTGTATTTATGCAAAATTTAACCCGTAATTTAGATGGNATTGAAGCCGTTTTCTTAGATTTAGATGGAACTATTTACATGGGAGATAATCTAATTGAAGGCGCTGTGAATTTTCTAAATCGNATAGAANAAAAAGGGATTAGAAGATTTTTTNTATCCAATAACTCAAGTAAATCAGTNAAGCAATATTTATCNAAACTAGAAAATTTAGGNGTNCCAGCTAAGGAAGAAGATATATTATTATCGACTCATGATTTGTTNGCATGGCTTTCTTCAAATAATATNTCTGAAACCTACCTNGTAGGNACTGTTGGAATGAAAGAAATGCTAGAATCTGCGGGCGTGAATACNTCTTCTAATNATCCNCAATATGTTGTTCTAGGTTACGACACTGAAATAACTTATCAGAAATTGACTCAAGCCTCNATTAATTTNCATAAGGGAGTGCCTTTGGTTGTCAGTCATCCAGATATGGTTTGCCCCTCACCAAATGGTGGCTTACCAGATACTGGAGCATATCTTGCATTGTTTGAAGCGACTACCGGCGTTAAACCCGAACATATTTGCGGGAAGCCAAATCCAGGAATGATTCTGCATAAAATACACGAATTAGGCATTGATCCGAAAAGNTGCGCAATGGTTGGCGATAGGCTCTACACCGATATGGAAATGGCTGAAAGATCGGGCGTTCATGGNATTTTGGTGTTATCTGGAGAAGCCACATTAGAAGATGCTAGGGCAGCGAACCAAAAACCGAGTTTGATTGTGGAATCAGTNGCAGAATTGTGTTAATGATGGATTTCTTTTTGAGAGAGAGATTTTGTTTTATCATATATACTTCTTCTTTTAATAATAAAAGTCATTCGGGCCTCCATGGAAGGAACGACTGACCCGTCAGTTTTGGAAGATAGATTATACTACAAAATTGGTAGTTTTGTTTATGATAATGCAAAGGTTGTATTAGTTGCCACTTTACTCTTAGGAGTTGGGCTTGCGGGGTTAATCACTTTGGAGCCTAAATATATCGAGGGTTTTGGCGAAGGAGATTTGGAATCTGTTCACGGATGGGATGCTATCGCAACTGGATTTTCTGATGAAAATGAAAGTTCTTATGAGGTTTTTTATGTACTCTTCCATCATCCAAGTGGAAACTCCAGTGATGGAGAAATTAGAACCGCGATGGAAGAAACCGTTAGAGTGTTTCAAACTAATGAAGATGTTACAATAGATTATCCTTGGTTCACTAATGAGGCAAATAAGTCGAATCTGATNAGTACCATTGATGAGTCTTGGTCTAGAATACGCGTACAAGTTAACTTGGATAGAGAAGACTCAAAGGTTTTACTAAAGGAAACTATTGAAGATTTGGAGTTGCCAGAAAATGCTCCTGAGGGAATGGAGAAATGGGTTACTGGAAACTTGGCTATCGACGTTGTATTTGACTTGACTCTTGAAGAAGAATTAATCAAAGCGGAATTGATTTCTGCACCCCTTACCTTACTTATTTTACTACTAGTGTTTGGAAGTCTTGTTGCTGCGGGTTTGCCTGTTCTGACTGGAATTTACACCGTGATTGCGGCTGTAGGTATAGTTACTGGACTGACTTATATTTTTGATGATATCACGATTTATGCAAACAATATTGTATCGTTACTAGGTATTGGATTAAGTGTAGATTATTCATTATTCATAGTTAATCGATTCAGAGAGGAGTTGCGTAGAGGTAGAGACCATAAAACGGCTATTGCAATGACTAGTGCTACTGCAGGTAGGGCTATTTTCTTCTCTGCAATGACTGTGATGGTTGGATTGATGGGGATGTTGTTTTTCAAAAATACTGGTTTACCATCACTAGGTTGGGGCGGTATATGTGCCACCCTTGTTGCTTTGGTTTCATCAGTAGTTCTTTTACCGGCTATATTATCCTTGTTAGGAGATAGAATAAACTCATTGAAAGTTCCTTTCTCAATGACAGATACGAACAAGGAAGACGGTTTTTGGTCATGGATTGCTGAAGGCGTAATGAAGCGTCCTTTATCCGTACTAATCCCTGCAGTGATGGTTCTACTAATTGCTGGTTCTCCTTTTCTCCAAGCAGATTGGGGCATAACTACATACAAGGCTTTGAGTCCGGATGATGAATCAAGAAACGGTTTAGAATTAACAGATGTTTATTGGCCAGAAAATGTTGGGAATACTGCTCAGATCGTTTTTGAAATTGAAGAAAATATTGATCCTTTCTCGGAAGAAAATATTCGTAACTTGTACAATTTTTCAAAGGAAATTATGACTATCGAACATACTAGTTATGTATACACGTATGCGCATTTTGATTCGTCGATGAATCAAGACGAAGTGATTGCCTTTTGGGATGATTCTGAAGACGAAAATTTGACTACAGAAGAAAAATATATTCTAGATTTGCAAAGGAATTTTCATCTTGAAAGTTCTGTAGGAAATAATGTAATTTTAGTGATTGTTGGAATAGAGGGTGAACAATCTAGTGAAGATTCTAGAGATGTTGTGAACAGTATTCGATCTTTAGAAAGTAAAAATGACCAATTTGGTAGTCAAAGTACTGTTAATGTTGCAGGTATTGCAGCTTACAATCAAGATGTTTTAGAAGCAGTGGCAGAAAATATGCCAATTGCTTTGGTATTTATTCTGATCTCGAGTTATATACTTATTTTCTTACAAGTTAGATCGGTGGTTTTACCACTAAAGGCACTAGTAATGAATGTATTATCAGTCAGTGCTTCGTTCGGAGTATTGGTGTGGATTTTCCAATATGGTAATGGGGCTGAATTATTAAATTTCACACCTCAACCCATAGATCCAACTACTCCTGTAATGATTTTTGCAATTTTATTCGGATTAAGTATGGATTATGAAGTTTTGATGTTATCAAGAATTCACGAAGAATGGGAGCGAACCAAGGATAATACAAAGGCTGTAGCGGTCGGATTGCAAAAGAGTGGACGGATAATTACATCCGCGGCTTTGGTAATGATAACTGTGTTTTCCGCCTTCGGTGTTTCCTCAGTTGTCCTAATGAAACAATTCGGTTTTATGCTTGCATTGGGTGTTGCTGTTGATGCTAGTATCGTTAGAGCGTTGGTCGTTCCATCCACAATGCGATTAATGGGTGACATAAATTGGTGGGCTCCAAGTTGGATGTCAAAAAATGGGTCTGATGAGGAAGAATAATTCGTTAAGTCGAAGTGTATAGGCTTGGACGGGTTTGTATGAACGACGAATGTGTTGTTGTAACTGGCGCTAGTGGATATATTGGGAGCCATATTGTGGCGAATCTCTTATTGAAGGGTAAAAAAGTTAGAGCGACGGTTCGAGATTCGCAAGACCAAGAGCGAGTCAAGCACTTGAAAGAAATGCAAGTATCAAAGAATGGTTCGTTAGAAATTGTGGAAATGGATCTTTTTGATGTGGATAGTGTAGACCTGGCAATAAGTGGAGCGACGGATGTAATTCATACTGCTGCGGTAGTTATCGTGAGGTCAAAAAATCCACAGGAAAAAATTGTTGATCCTAGTGTAATTGGCACAAAAAATATTATTTCAGCAATTGAAAAAAGTGGCACTGTTGAAAGATTCGTTCACACATCTTCAACTGCGGCAATTCGTCCAGAAGAATGGGAAGATGGTGAAGTCTTGACTACAGAAACATTTGCCAAAGATGCCACGTTAGAACAGAATCCATACGGGTTGGCAAAATATAGTGCTGAAATGGTTGTTAGAGATTGGCATAAACAAAAGAATGATGTTAAAAAACCAAGGATGGTTACTATTCATCCTTGTATGGTTTTTGGCCCACCTCTTTCACCAAGACACCTGAGAGGATCTCTTTCAATTATTATGATGTTAGTCAACAGAGAATTGCCGGTATTACTGCCTATGCAAATCAGCATAGTTGACGTTAGAGATGTTGCTGAAGCTCATGTAAGGGCGTTGACGATGGGAGAAGATGGGGGAAGATATCTGACGGTTGCTGGCGAGATGATGTGGAGCGATATTTCAAAAATTCTAAAAAAGGAGTTTCCTGAAAGAAAATGGCCCTTCAGACAATTATCTTACTACTTTGCACTGATAGTGTGTGCATTTCATCCAAGAGTGAGTGTTTCTTGGGCAAAAAGACATTTGAAAAATAAATTATATTGGGATGCTACTCCTGCTGAAAAAGATNTGAAAATGGATTGGAAATCTATTGANGAAACNTTGGTTGANACGATTCCAAATATTATAAATAATAATTGGGATAAATAATNNCACACTAATACTGTTTATNTTTTATGCTATTGTGAAATCGNNGNCATATGCGCACTCTTNCTCAGAATAGGGGTTTGGTGAAATTGAATCAAAAATCCGTAGCAGGTATGCGATTAAATGCACTATTAATGGTAGTACTAATCGCTTCTATGTCGGGCTCCATTGCTTATGCTAGCAACAGTACTCTGCCCGATACATCAAAAATGAGTGATGAATTAGTTTCTGAATTAGAATCGGTGGACGAAATAGAGGTAATTATTCAATTCACTAGTGAGCAAGATAGTTCGGTTTGGCAGTCTCTAGAAACCATGGGTATCGAAATGATTTCTGAAATGTCTGTGCTAAATGGTGGCCTAATCGTTGGAAAATCAACAGATATCTCACGGCTTTCTACATTTTCAATAGTACAACACATGGAGCTTAACGTCCCCATTGAACATTTTTATCTACCGGGAGACCAAAATGATACTGAAGCCATGATGCACGAAACTGTAAGATGGGTAAATGCTAGCTTGGCATGGCATCGTGCAATAATCGGAACCGATGGGGTTCTCAAAACAGAACCTGACCTCTCTCTGAAAGAATATGATGGTGAGGGCGCCACCGCAGTAGATCTTGATACTGGAATTGATGGTGAACACCCAGACTTTGATTGTGGAGAGCCGTGGACGGGAGAGAAACTTATCTGGTCTGCTAAATGGACTGGTCTCGCATGGGTAGATGCTCCTAATTGTAATTCGGACACATCCAGCGGGCATGGGACTCACGTTGGTGGGACTATAGCAGGAAATGGTGACGCGTCGGGCGGTAGAAGATTAGGTACCGCAAAGGGTGCAACAATAGTTGCACTTGGAACTGGAGATGGAGCATCAATATTTGCAGCCGTAGAAGGGCTTGAGTGGACTTACCAACATAGTAGACCTGGTTTGAATGACTTCAATATCCGAGTAGTGTCTAATTCTTGGGGCACTAATGGAGATTACAACCCCTCCAACGCAGTAACACTGCTTACAGACATGCTGACTTACGAAAATGATGTTGCTGTAATTTTCGCTGCTTCAAATAGTGGAGGAAGTGGCGATGAGTCAGAAAGTGATTTGCGAACAAATGTATACGCAAACACGCCGTCTGCAATATCTGTAGCTGCGCTTACTCACGATGGTAACGCTGTCACCTCTTTTTCGAGTAGAGGTTGGGATACCCAACAACATACGTGGCCAGATATTGGAGCACCCGGCAGAGATATTTGGGCAACTGCACCAAGGGCGACTGCGATTGACGCCTCGACAAGGACTCAGGGCGATCTGTACTATATGGCAATATCAGGTACTAGTATGGCAACGCCACATATTGGAGGAATTGCAACACTCCTCCTAGCGGCCGCACCATCATTAGGTGCTGCTGATTATCAAATCGAAGATCATGATGAAGGCGAAAGCATGTATTTTGATCAACCTGCAAAGGGTTTACAATTCGAAGATTGGGCGACTAGGAATGAATCGAGAGTACATGAAATCGAATTAATTCTAGAGCTCACCTCGCATTATGAAATCCTGAGAAACTCATGTGAAGAAGGCAATGACGATGACAGTTGCGATAATATTCCTGAGGATTGCTATCTCTCAGAAAATACAGACAGATGTCATGATTGGAGAGTCGGGCACGGCCTCGTCGATACAGATAGAGCTCTGGCACTTGCAAGAACTCTCCAGGTTATGCGAGATCCTGATGAAGACGGTTTCTTAGATTATCCAGAAGCTACCGTTTGGGACGCTTACGAANATTATGAGGGGATTATGGATACAAGAGGTTTGCAACTCAGCACCGATCAACTTAGACATGCTTGGAAAGGAGAGTGGAGTCATTTCAACAACGGCCCTACTAGCACTTTCGGCACATATTCCACCGATGATAGACACTACGTTTGGGTTCCAAACGGAACATATGAAATGCAAATTGCATTCAGTTCTCTTGATTGGGATACTGATACAGCACAAATAGCCCAAATTAGACCAAATGTTGACCTTGCCTCNGATGGAAATGATGATGCACAAGGACAGGGGACTCTAGTTGGTGATACGATTTACATCGTATTGGATATCCAGCCAGAGCATTGGAATGCATGGACTGAATTCGATGTGACAGGTACGGCAATATCTCTTCCAGTCACAGGAGTTTTGACGGGTTCAGAATTTATGGAGCCGCGAGTACCCTACACATTTGACGTTCTACTCACACTCGATGTTAGCCAAGAATGGACATTTGAAGTGCCATTACGGTTCGATGGCTACTCAGACTTGGACCCAGCCCCTCCTTCAGATTTCTATGATGATGATTCTTCATTCGACTTGATTATGGTCAGGCCGATTTACGATGAAAGTAAGATACCTGCATTTAACGCTGATAATTCACCGATGATTGAAAAATCATCTAACTCAATTTTTATGGCTGGATTTTTGGTTTCGGCTCTTCTCATCATTGTTGTGGCAGCCACTATATGGCTGCGGAATAAATCTGATGATGTCTTAGACGCTGTAATTGAAAATGAAGAGTGAAAAAATCATCAGATTCTTGTTTCTTACTGAATATATTATACCGTTATTCTGATGTATGTGGTGTACTGACGGTTGTTCATGCGTGCTATAGCCGGCTGTATGATATTACTTTTTTTGGCACCGATGATTTCTGGTTGTTTTGCCGGCGATACCGTTGAGGAAATTAAGGAGAACAATCCTTTTGATAATCTCTGCCCGAATGGTATTGCTAACAATACGTGGTACCACTATCCTGGGGCTATCGATGCATTGACTTCTCCACATATAGTAAATGGAACTTCAATTTTACAGGGTGAAAATATTCCTATATGTACAGAGGGGACCTATTATGGAATTGGGTTCTCCACTTTTGAGCCTACTATTGGGATTACTTCTCAGGATAACATCTACATGACTAGTTGGGGTAATGGTGCTGCTGGCGCTACTGCGATTATTCAGTGTAGCGACCTTTTTGAGATGACTAATGTTTCCGAGTATTCATGCCAAGATGTTTACAGTCCCACTTTAATTCCTGTTGGAAATTCTAATGACCCTTATGTTTACGTAGATCCTTGGACTGACCGAATAATGAAGTTCGATATGCATGCCTTGTTGGGAATGACTGTTGAAACATCGGATGATGAAGGAGAAACATGGTCTCCATTGCCTACAGGTGCTTCGGGAACTTCGATTCAGGATCATCAAACAATAGCTTCCTCTCCTTATCCTGCGGTATTACATCCAACAACATGGGTATTCTGTATCAATGGTAACTGGCAGTCTCCACTATGCTCATCAAGTTTTGATGGAGGTTTAACTTGGACTCAGCAAGTTCCAGGTGCTCCACCTAATTGTAACAGCGGAGGATTGACTGGCCATATGGTAGGGGCCAATGATGGGAACTTCTACAGAGGTAACCCTAGTTGTGATGGAGAGGGTTATTCAATTTACAAATCCACTGACGGTGGTTTAACTTGGTCTGAACATGTTCTACCAACAGACGTTACAGGCACTGCAGATACTTGGAATGCCGAAGAGGCACAAGTTTATCCTGACGAAGAAAACAATATACATGCAATGTGGATGGGTGTTGATGATTTACCATATTATTCATATTCATTAGATCAAGGAAATTCTTGGAGCGATCCATTGATGATTGCTCCTCCAGGACTGAATGGTACGGGTTTCCCTGCAGTAGCAGCAGGAGATAGTGGCCGTGTTGCCTTTGCGTATCTTGGAGATACTGGAGGAGATACATGGAATGGTTATATTTCAGTTATGACAGACTC
>NYXJ01000020.1 GCA_002685315.1 Methanobacteriota archaeon | reverse complement strand
TGTCAGTAAAGTTGAACCTTCCATTCATGACCATTCGTCATGGTTATCATTCATGAACCTATGTTCATAAAATGCTAATATTAAAATTTAATTATCTGCCAGAACTGGAGAATCGCCCTCAGCTATTGGTAGGTCCGGTGCTTCATTTTCATTCTTTTCTAGCCAATGTGCATGCTCATCAGGTATGTCAGTATCGGCAAAGATTGCCTCAACGGGGCACTCAGGTATACAAGCAGCGCAGTCTATACATTCATCAGGGTCTATCACAAGATAATTTTCATGTTCTCTGAATGCTTCTACTGGACATACAGCTACACAATCTTGATACTTATGCATCACACAAGCCTCTGTTACTACATGGGTCATATTATTGTCGTAAGAAGTAACACATAAGAATACTTGTATTGACTACAATATTCTAGTATAATTATTCGAGGTTAATTATATCCTCAATTAAGTTTGTAATAACTTCTACAGTTGAATCTCCAGGGTATGATTCTATCTTGAATATCCCTTTAACTGTAGAAGAAACACTATTTCTTTCCGCTAAACAAATTTCACCTTTCACAAGTTCACTAAGTTTTAATCTCACATAAAAATTCTTATTTTCATCAATCCTTAATTGGATATTATTTTCTAAGATATCTTTCAAAACATCCTTTCCAAGCCTTTCGAGGGATTTTCTCGCCCCTCTTTTTTTCATATTTTTTGCTAAAATAGTAGATTGTTGAGCGCCATGGAATGATTTATCTTTAGACAATTCAATAGAAGATTTTTCGCCAGCAATCCATTTAACTGAGTCCTGTATTAATTCAGTTTGATCCAATGCGCTAACATTAACTCTCCATGACACGCTATGCAAACTCATATCTGTCCCTACAGGATTGCAGTATTGAATGCCACGCTTAGAAATATTTCCAATACTGTTTATTGCGTCTCGTTCATATACTGTATGAAAGTCGCACGGTTCGCAAACGGGGCAGCCCCCGGTAAATACGGAGTCGTTGAATATGGCAAAAGGAGCATCAGCAAGAGCAGCGGCACGTAAACAGAGAGACAAGTGGAAGGCAAAGCGCTGGTNCACAATCNGGGCTCCTAGAACTCCTTGGTCATTTAGAGTGATAGGAGAAACTTTGGCTGAAGANCCATCACAACTAATTGGTAGAAACTACGAAGTNATTCAAAATGAGTTAGATGGTGACTTTTCAAAGATGCATGTGAAAGTTGTTTTCAAAGTTACAGATGTTCTAGGTAACGATGCAATCACGGAATTTGTAGGGCATGAGTTGCTAAAAGATCATGTTCGCAGACAGGTAAGAAGAGATCGTGGTAAAATTGATGACACTATTGATGTTGTTACAGAAGATGGATTCTACGTTCGTTTCAAGCCATTAATGATTTCTAGAGCTAGGATTAAGTCNAGTCANAAACAACAAATGCGNACTATTGCNAGAGATATTATCTTGACTACAGGTGCAACATCTACATGGTTCAAACTACAAGCAGCAACTCTTGATGGAACTCTAGAAAATAAAATCAAAGAAGCGGTTTCAAAAATTCAACCGGTTCGAACTGTGGTTATTCGACGTACCCAACTTATTCAATCAGGTGTATTAGTTGAAGATGGACCAACACTCGATGAGATTCATGCTCAAGAAAAGGAACAAGAATTAGAAGCTAAGTCATTAGAGGTTATCGAAGAAAAATCAGATGAAGAAGTTGTTAATGAGGAAGAANTTGAATCCGAATCNTCTGAAACNGNTGAAGNAGATTATTCATCTCTNACTGTTAGTGAATTAAAGGAATTACTCAAGGCTGCAGGAAAACCTGTTTCTGGTAAAAAAGCAGAACTTATTGACAGACTTAATGAGTGATTGTTAATAACAAAGAACACCACCTCTTATTGAGAGGGAAGTTATGTCTCGTATTGCTGTGATTTGTGGTACAGGTATGAGTGAACTAACTAGTAATTATGTAAAAAGTTTCAATTCAGATATTTCTCTACTAAGAATAGAATCAGAATGGGGTGAAGTTCCCATATCTGTAATCGAAAAAAAACTGCATCGGATTTTCATATTAGATAGGCATCATTCATCCTCCGATTATCGTACACCGCCCCACATGATTGAACATAGAGCGAATATATATGCAATATCTAGTTGTAAACCAGATATTATCTTGAGTATAAACTCTGTAGGGACTATGAGGGATGATTTCCCCCCTGGCGATATAGGAATTTCGAAAGATATTATTGATTTNACTCAGTTTCCTTGGACATTTTATGATGGCGATGCAGTACATTCAGATAGAACTAACCTCTTCGATTATGATGCAATTGAATGTTGTTATAATGAACTGGATTGTCTACAAAAAAATGTAGTTAAGAACTTAATAGTTGCACAATGTGTGGGACCCCAATTCGAGACACCATCTGAAATTGACGCTTTAGTTAAACTTGGTGCAGATGTAGTTGGAATGACATTAGGACCAGAACAACGATTAATTTCTGAAATTAATATCCCTCATGTCTCTCTTGTTTGTTCGTCAAATTGGGCTGCGGGCAGGACTCCAGGAGACCCCCAAGCAGAAATTGACCATGAGGAAGTAGATTCAATGGCATCATCAATGAGAGAAAAAATTGTTAATTGTATTGATGCTTTAACTAAATTATTCTAGAAATTACATACAATAAATTGATGACACATATCCTTTGAGTCTGTTTATGTCGCCACTGACTGTTGAGGATTGGATGAATTTTGAGAATTTTAGTAATGAAGAAAGATCATGGAATATGATGATGCAAAAGGTGGCCGCTTTCCATTCTAAATTTGATTTTGAAAATCCTGTAAACAAGGGTCATGACATGGGTTTTCGATTAGCTTTAACCGTAGAAGAATTAGGCGAATTCGCAGCAGCTATTACTAAGGAAAAACCTTCTGAAGAAGCCGCTGAAGAGTTAGCAGATCTCTTGATATTAATTTTGGGCCATTCACTAGCATTAAAGATTGATTTATTTAACGAATTTTGCTCTAAGATAGAGAAAATAATGGATAGACCTGCTATACATACCAAATTAGGAATCCGTGTTACAGAATACAAAAATGAATAAACACATGCTTATTAACACAAGTGCCGATTANGATACGATGTCATTGACTAATGTAACTGCAGTAATGGTTGCTTTGTTACTATCTAGTTTGTTTATTGGGTGTGTAGGTGAGTCAGATATTGATTCAGATAATATCNCCGACAGGAAAGATAACTGTGTAGATGTTTTCAATCCAGATCAGTTAGATTATGATGGAGATAAAATAGGTGATTTGTGTGATTCTGACGATGATAATGATGATTTTCCCGATGATATAGATTCACACCCACTCAACTCTGAAGAATATAATGACCTAGATAATGATGGAATTGGGGACAACTCAGATAATGATATAGACGGTGACGGAGTAGATAATTCTCAAGACCATTACCCACATGACCCCAATGAGAAATGGGATACTGACTCTGATGGTATACCAAATGGAGTTGATTCTGATGATGACGGTGATGGATGGAATGATTCTGTAGACCCATTCGATTTATCTCCGGTAACTTCACTAATGGAAGACGGTCCATTTAATTCAGGCACAATGGATTTAGTATTCACATCCTCTAGGGGCCATGATATAACCATACAAGTTTGGTACCCAACTAAAGAAGAGTCAGGTGAAAAAGTAATCTACAACAATGTGTTACCTGGTTTTGCGTTGGACGATTCATCACCAGATTGTTCTGAAACAAGACCAGTTACAGTTTACAGTCATGGTTTCCCAAGTATTAGATGGGGTTCAGCTTTTTTGATGGAACACTTAGCTACACATGGGTATATTTCAATCGCTCCTGATCANAAATTCGGTACTCTTCTTGATGCTAATCCAAATAAGCTTGGAGAAATTTTACTAAATATGCCATTAGATATGAAAGAAACTTTTGACTGGTTGGTTAATCAAAATCAAGCGAATAATGAATTTAATGGATGTATCAATCCTGATGATGGATATGTTGCGATAGGTCAGTCTACAGGTGGATATGCTTCAATGATGGTCTCTGGTGCTGAAATATATGTTTCAGATTTAATTTCAGGTTGTGATATTGGTAATTCTATTCACTGTAATGCTATAGATTATATTTCCGAGAATAATCTTGATAGCGAAAAAATTAATTTTTCAGATAATAGGGTTAGAGCAACAATATTATTATCACCTTGGAATGGTTCAGTATTAGATTCTGGAATATCAAATGTTGGAGTCCCTACACTAGTGTTAACCGGACTGGTTGACGATACTACTGTGATTTCAGAAGTCAATAACACATCAATGAGTTTAGGAGATTCCTTGATTAATTTTGGTATTTTTAATAACTCAGGTCACTATGCCTTTGCACCAATAGGTTGCGCTGCTAGAGGTTGTGATGGTTTATTAGATATTAGCGAATCTACGGATCTAGCAAACCAATCATCAATTATCTTCTTAGCGCAATTATTTTCTTGGCCAGAATCAGAATCTTATCAATTTCCGGATTCAGAACATATCTCTTGGAAGTATGATTAGAAGTAATCAATCTTCATTTAGTGATGGGATAATACAAATTTCTGGTTTTAGAAATATTTTATGTCTATTTTTTGAAATAATAATATAAACTAAATCTCTTATTGGGAGAGGAATTAGCCAACAGAATGGGTATAGAATCCTATAATTCCACTTCATAAAAAGNAGACATCTTATTACTGCGGCAGATCTGAAGTACGAAACATCATTAATAACCAAATAAACTGTATCTGCATTTTGTTGATTAATTGGTAATTTTTGAATTATATTTTTTCCTTCTTTACTATCATTTGTCAGAAATGAAATACCTCGAGGCTCTCTTAACCTTGGACTTAAAAAAATAGCTAGTCTATTACATAGGCCACAGTCTCCATCAAGGATTAATGAGGCTCTATTCATATCCTTCCTCCTCTGTTGATTCAATGTTCCAAGTTAGAACTTCTACTCCCTCGCTAACATGTACAAGTTCCGGTTTTAGTAAATCCTTGACCCCTAAATTATATGATTCTGTAAGTGAGTTTTCAATTATATTAACCTCGCCAATTCTAAATTTCCAAGGCTCATGGTATGTATAAGCTCTACAAATCGCTCCTTTATGATTAACATACAAACAGTATCTTTCGAAAAGAAATTCTTCAAGACTATTTTTCTCTGCCTTCAGTAAAATTCCTTCCGAGAATGACTCACCATTTAGCGAAACACCATTTTTTTTCCTTATTGATTTCCATTTATATCCCCCCTTATCATTTGATTGAAAGTTACACTTTGAATATCTATATGGGAGGCTGTATGCATATGGTGCGTAAATACAGGTAATATGACTTTGAGCATCTAGNGTCAAGAAATATACTCCACTTTTCCCATTTTTTGTTACATATGCTCTGATATTAAACTCTGGGAAATTAGAGATAAATGATACAGATGGAAGCTTTCTTGGCCTCACATTTTCCATTCGGAATGGGATTGTTCCAATGTATGCTTTACCGTTAAATAAATCAATTTCTAAATCTTCAGGGATATGAGCACGGAGCAAATCTGGATCAACTTCCCAATGCATGAATGTCAAATCAACCCATTTTTGTTCAAGAGAATGCTTCCTTTCCGGCATAGGGAATGGTAAATGGTCAGTTCTCATAATAAATGGTTTAGAATAGCCTACTTCAAACTTATGCTGTGTTTAATTAGACTTATACTATTTTTTAACAAATTTTTTGAATATTGAATAGGTTGTATCGTATTCATTGCTCTCATCATTAGGATTTTTTTCTATAATCTCTTCTTTCCATTCTAGCCAATTTATGTCTGGGAAATTAATATTTCCACTGTTTCTTGTCTTGACTCTTGTCAAATGAATCTCATCAATTCTATCTAGGTATAATTTATAAATTTGTGCTCCACCTATAACCCAAAATTCTTCACATCCGTTCGCATAAGCTATTTCTATAGCTCTACCAGGATATAATGCTATTTCTGCACCTTCACCTGACCATTTTGTGTCTCTAGACATTACTATGTTCAGTCTTTCAGGAAGAGGTTTAAATTTAACTGGTAATGAATCCCATGTTTTCCTTCCCATTACGACTGCATTGAATCCATCTGCGACTGTTAGTTTTTTGAATCTCTTCAAGTCACTAGATAACCTCCAAGGAAGTTCTCCATCTTGTCCAATGATACCTTGTTCATCCATTGCAACAATCATCATGATTTTCATCTATCTACCTCAAATTGAAATTGGAGCAGAAATATGAGGGTGGTGTTCATAATCTACAATTTGAATATCTTTGGACTTAAAATCATCAATATTATTGATTTTGGGATTTAGGATTAATTTTGGTAGTCCTAAAGGCGTTCTAGAAATTTGTAGTTTCGCTTGTTCGAGATGATTCTTGTAAAGGTGACAGTCCCCTCCTGTCCAGATAAACTCTCCCGGTTTAAGTCCACAAACTTGTGCCATCATACATGTTAGTAAACTGTATGAAGAAATATTGAATGGTACACCTAAAAATGCATCAGCACTTCTTTGATACAANTGACATGACAGTTCACCATCTCTTACATAGAACTGGAAAAATGCATGGCATGGCATTAGAGCCATTTTTTCTAACTCACCTACATTCCAAGCAGAAACAATAATTCTTCTTGATTGAGGATTTTCTTTGATTAATTCGATAGCATTCTTAATTTGATCAATTATTTCTCCCTCATTAGAAACCCATTTCCTCCATTGTTTTCCATATACTGGCCCCAAATCACCATTTTCATCTGCCCACTCATTCCATATTCTTACTTTATTTTCTTGAAGATAACTAACATTAGTATCTCCAGAAATCATCCATAAAAGCTCATGTATTACACTTGGCCAATGAATTTTTTTAGTTGTAATTGCGGGAAAGCCATCGGTTAAATCAAATCTCATTTGGTGTCCAAAAATTGACTTGGTGCCTGTACCTGTTCTATCATCCTTACTCCCTCCTTCTTCAAGGATCCGACTTAGAAAATCTAGATACTGCTCCATCCTATTATGGCGGTTAGAGTGACAGTCTTTGAATGATACTCTCTATTAGTCACTTAAGGTGCCCCATTAAGTCTTAGAGTTTCAATAATCTGGTCAGTAAATTTCCGATAAAGTTTCTTCATCTCCGATCTCTTTTCATCTTCGTCTTTTGATAAAATTCCTTCGATTTTCGAATCATCAAAACCCCCTCCCGAAGGGCTGGATAACCATTCTGCAAAAGTAATAGATTTTCCAATATGGACATCAATTCTTTTCCATGGTTTAATCATTAAACTCCCTGGCTTCATAAAATTCCTTGCTCCTTTTATTGAGATCGGAACCACAGGGGTCAATGGAAACTTTGCTGCTAACCTTGCGGCACCGGTTTTTCCAGGCTGTAAAAATGGAGGTTGAATATTCCTCGACCTTGTTCCCTCTGGAAATATTCCCATTGAACTACCGGATTCGAGTACATCGACTGCTTTTTCTAATGCATTATCGGAACCGTTTCCTCTCGCAGTACTTATTTGGCCTGTGCTCTCCATTAACACCTTAGTTGCATGTGATTCGAAATGTTCCTTTTTTGCCAAGTAATGAACGGGCCTTTTGGCGGCAACAATTTTCAAAAAAGGGTCGACATGAGAGGTGTGGTTGGCGACAAAAATTGCAGCACCATTTTCCGGTATTTTCTCTAATCCGTGATAATGGATATTAGTTATTGCCCTAAATGGTACNGGCAGAATAAATAAAAGAATTTTATACATCAAGGGAGTTTTAAATTTTGATTCTCCTCCGTCTAAACCAACTTCATTAGAAATTAATTCTAGGCTTTTATCTGATAGCATCCATATCAAACGGGGAAGTAGATTAGACTTATTGCTTTCGACTTGCATTGCAAGGTTTAATCTCATAATCCTAACTCGGAATATTATGGGAGTACGGCCTGTAGGTGTATTTCTCGTAGTAATTTTCCTTACTCCTGTTCTGACTCCTACAGTTATGGCTGATTGGGATGATGATAATTGGCTTTGGAATTTAATCGGCCCAGAAAGACTTGAACATGGAGATGAATTCGCTTGTCATGGCTATGAAGGATTAGATATTAATTCTGACAATTCAGTAATTGAATCCTGTAAGAATTATTTATCTAGTCATACTAATTCATCGCGATGGGGTTCAAAACCCATTTCTTTTGGTGTTCCCGATATTATTACTAATTCTACAATTTCTTCATTGAAAGAATCAGGATTTATTATTCTTGGAGATAATTTGAAAACCGAAACTGAGGACTTCTTCATCGTTCAAAGGAATGGGGGTAGTCTTGAGAAAAATGTAGCAGATATTGGTTTGTTAGAATCCGCAGAAGAAGATTCACTTATCTCAATATATTGGGAAGCTAGAATCTTTGATCTTAAAGTCAGAGAAGATAAGACTGCCATTGATTTTTTAGAAAACCAAGACATATGGTATACTACTTGGGGTGAGTGGTTTAACCACAATATATCTAGTTCAAGAATCTTAATCGACTCATCTAATTCTACTATTAATTTAGAATTACCAATAAATTCTGATTCCACTTGGAATGTACCTGGTAGCTTAATGATAAACACAGAAGCTAATGTTTCTAGTGTCCAATTTGGAGATGGGGAAATTTTTCCCTTGCTTACACCGGATACCAAATCTCTGCGAGAAGGTTGGAGATTAACAGAAAAAGGAATTATTATTTCAATTTCTCCAGGTGACGAGGTAGTTATTCAGTTGGAACAAAACCTGTCTTTTTCTCACAGTCCTTTGAAAACTTTCAATGATTTACACCATAGTGTCACGGTTGTGGGTCATCATGTAAAAAATCTACATGAATGGGCATCGGACTTCTATGATTCTC
>NYXJ01000019.1 GCA_002685315.1 Methanobacteriota archaeon | reverse complement strand
TATATCTTCAATAGCTTTACCAAACTTATCTTCACTGGTCATGTAGAATTGTCGAGGGTGAATCCATGCTTCCTCGATTTCATCTAGTGGTTCCCAAGATATCGCTTCACAAACTTGTATTCTTTCAATCCCATCCCATCCAAATTTAATCCTAATTGGATCGTCCCTACTTGGCATCCATATGTCAAGTACTTCTCCTCTAAGTCTAACATCTCCTCTAACAATTTCTCCAGTGGTTCTTCTGTACTGTAATCCCACTAACTCTCTGACTATATCTTGGGGATCAGCTTCTTGACCTACACTAAGACGAACGTGTGATTGTTGGAAAACTTCAGGAGGATTAAGCCCGTAGATCACTGAAACAGTCCCTACTGCAATAACATCCGGCCTACTAACTAGTGAGGCAACTGTAGAGAATCTTTCTTGCTCTATCCTTTCGTTCATTTGTAATTCTTTATCAATATACATATCCCTTCCAGGGAGGTACGCTTCTGGCTGATAGTAGTCATAATAACTAACGAAATACTCGACTGCATTTTCAGGAAAAAGCTCACTCATTTCTTGCCATAATTGCCTTGCAAGAGTTTTATTATGAGACAATATTAATGTTGGAATCTGTAATCTTTCGATAATATTGGCCATTGCAAATGTTTTCCCAGAGCCAGTAACTCCCATCAATACGCATCTTTCTTGACCTTCGTTGATTTGTTTAATCAATTCTTGAATAGCTTGTTCTTGATCTCCAGCCGTCCCATAATCCGACTTCAAAACAAACATTTTATCCCTCAATTATGGTATCGACATTAGCCGATGGGTCCATCAAAATAGTTGCAATCAGTAGGACCCAACCTGTTAACATTGAAACTCTAAACAAAGTAGTCTGAAAATCATCTAACCTATTTCTCATTAGAATTACTACAACATTAGCTATCGACATAAGCCCTGCAGCTCCTAAGAACCATATTTCACTCATTGGATCAGATATAGCAAAGCAAGCAAACCATAGAAGAGTTAACTGAATTGAAGTTCTAGTCGTTGTTTGATCACTAAATCTTGCAGGAAATGAATTGATTCCGTTTTCTCTATCACTTTCAACATCCATCCTTGCATAATTAATATCAAAAGCAGTTATCCAAAGAGCTACACCTAAGGAAATGAAGAATATTGTAGGAAACCAAAGAAAGTCACCACCATCTAGGCCTGTAATTGCTGCCCAACCATGTACATCGGCAGCAACTGCGACCCAAGCTCCTGCTGGTGCTAAACCTAAACATAACCCAAGCCACAAATGACAGAGCCACGTGTAACGCTTAGTGTAAGGATAAATTACGAATACAAGAACTGGTAACCAAGCCATCATTAATGCAACTTCATTAAGTTGCCATGCACCAATCAAAAGCATACCTAGAAAGATTGCAGATAATTTCCAAGCAGTATTCATTGACATAGAACCAGATACCAAGTGTCTGCCTGATGTGCGTGGATTTGCAGCATCTATATCGCGATCAATAATACGATTCAGAGCCATTGCAAGTCCACGAGCTCCAACTGCTGCTACCAGAATCCAAAGCAAATCCATTCTTATCCATTCTAAATCGCTTGAACTAGGGTCATAGAAAAATTGGTTGTAAGCAAGAATATATCCAATAAGAACAAATGGAAGAGAGAAAAGAGTATGTTCAATTTTCACAAACTCTAGAATCTCTTTTGTTCCCATCATAATCCCTCTCTTTCCATCCAAGCATCTACCTTTTCTTCAACTTCAGGGTCGTGTAATGTTACCGCAGGCCATCTTCTCACAGGTAGCGGTCCTTCATTGGACGGAATTGGCGCAGTGGCGTCCCAAGCAACTCTTTTCCTTTGCTCATCAAAGTGGAAATCTCTTGAAACTTCAAATCTACAAAATAATTGCCATAATAATCGTCTTCTCCAGTGTTTATCATCTAAATCTGCATCATCATCAGTGATGAATAACCATCTAAGATTTTTAGCAGCTTCTAATGACCAAATCTCATCTCTAATTCGTGCTATTTGTTCTCTTTGAGCCTTAGCAGTTTCTTCATTTACTTCTTCCATACTAGATTCTGGCCTTGGTCCACCTTCAACATTAGTAGTTACAACTAGCATTGATGAAGCCATCATTTTGGCCTTAGTAACTCCCTCTATTCCTGAAGCAGATACTCCTAAAGAATCAGGACATCCCATCATCTTAGGTTCATTTGCTCTAGGGTCGTTAGGAGTTGGAGTGGTTGCATCAATTAGTAGCTTTGAGTGTACATTTTGCCATGGGGAAGCATGAGCTAGAGAATCAGCGACCATTCCATCAAGGATGATTAAATCTTCAGGGATTCTTACATTATAATCTAAAGCTTTCAGTAATGCCTCGAGATCTTTTACATTATGATCTTCATTTACTGCAATTATGGATTTTAAGAACATCATTTGTCCTGCACCCATTAATCCCAGGGCTGTTTTCCTTGCTTGTCTAGGATACCGTTGTTTAGAAGCCACAATTGCAAGATTATGGAAACCAGTTTCTAAAGGCAAAAATAAATCTTTAACATCTCTGTGCTGAAATTGTAGTACTGGTCTGAATGCATCACCAATTGCCTCACCTAAGTAACCGTCTTCCATCGGTGGTACTCCAACAATTGTCATTGGAACTGTCGGGTCTTTACGATGTGTAATTGCAGTTACATGCATTACTGGATATTCTTCTTCTAAACAGTAATATCCAAAATGATCTCCAAAAGGGCCTTCAGTTCTTGTTTCTCCTGGTATTGTATATCCTTCAATTACAAAGTCAACTTCTGCGGGAACCCATAGGTCGTTGGTTAGACATTTTGTAATCCTTAGTCTTCTTTTATTCAGTAATCCAGCAAATTCATACTCTGAAAGATTGTCTGGTAAAGGAGAAATTGCACTGAACATTACTGGTGGAGGACCTCCTAAACATATAGCTACAGGCATTCGATTTTCTTTCCCAACATCGTCCGCATGATCTGCTGCGTGTTTATGTGCTTGCCAATGTAGTCCAATTTCTTTTTTACCAAAAATCTGTCCTCTATACATTCCCATATTATGTTGACCAGTTTTTGGATCCTTAGTTACAACAAGTGGTAATGTAATGAATGGTCCGCCATCCATAGGCCATGTTGTCGGGATTGGAAGTTTGGTCATGTCAGGATCTTTCATCACAACAGCTTGACATGCTCCTTTCCTAACTTTTTTTGGAGCCATAGACATTCCTTGCATTGCCAATTCTAAACCTGTCCATGGTTTCTTTAGGATTCCACCGATATCTGGTTTCATCAGTCCAACCATTGTTTCTCCAATCTCTTTTGGATTTTCAACTCCTAATGCTTTATTCGTTCTTTCTCTAGTTCCAAAAAGGTTCATAGCAAGTGGAAATTTACTAATTTCTCCATTCGCTAATCTTGGTTGATCAAAAATAATTGCTGGACCACCTTTCTTTACTAATTTGTCAGCGATGCATCCTGCTTCTAAATAACAATCAACAGGGTGACTGATACGAATTAGTTCATCAGAATCTCTCAGATTTAGAAGATATTCACGGAGGTCACGCCACGCCATCAGGACATTCGAGACGCTTATTAGTTGAATATGTTCGTTCGTAATCATAGGACGTTCGACCGACGGATTCTTTGACTAATGGCCCTCCTGACTAGTCTCATGGGAGAGGTCGCGACCGTCTGTGACGTGCTTGTAATTGGTGCTGGTCCGGGTGGAGGGAACGCTGCTTTGCATAGTGCAAGAGCGGGACTTAAAACAATTTTAATCGAAGATCATGCTGAAATTGGTACCCCTGTACATTGTGGAGAGTGCATCTCTGATGTTGCCTGTGACAATCTTAATCTTGATTTACCTGATCATGTGATTAGTAAGAGAGTTCATGGAATTAGAGTTATCTTTCCAGATGGAACGGAAAAGAAACTTACTGAAGAAGGATATGTTTTAGAAAAACATCTGTTTGAAAGATGGATAGCGGATGAAGCAGTTTCCGAAGGTGCAGTTCTAAACCTCAATCATAAACTTACAAGCATGGAAAAAATGTTTGATGGAGAAAAATTCACTGGATGGCGCTGTGATGGAAAGGGGGATCATTTCCCTATTGAAACCAAAGTAGTCATAGATGCATCAGGAGTTGCAGGTGTTTGCTCTAAAATTCTAGAACTTAACCCTCGCCCTCAAGTCATTGCAGGAATGCAATATGAAATGCTTGAAGTTCCAACAGATGATTATCTTGATTTTTACATCTGGCCCAAATATGCCGAGAAAGGATATGTTTGGATGATCCCAAAATGTGACGGTAGAGCTAATGTTGGTTTAGTATCTGAAGATAAATCTAGAACTAAGAAAGGTTTAGATGAATTTATAGAAGATACTCACTTCAAAGATTTAGAGCAAGTTGCACCTCCATGGAAAGTCAAAGGTAATCCTGCATTTGGAGGAACGATACCGATTTCGGGTCCACATGAAAATACTCATACTGACGGACTAATGCTAGTAGGAGATGCTGCTGGTTTTACTTCCCCGTTGTTCGAGGGCGGCTCCCATCTCGCACTCAAGTCAGCAGTTTTTGCAGCAGAAACTGCAGCAAAAGCAATCGCTTCAGGAGATTATTCATCATCATCTTTATCCGAATATTCTAATCTATGGAAAAATGAGTTCCCTCCATACTCGAAGATTCTTCGAGGTAAATCAGCGTTATTTGATTTATCAGATGACGATATGTCATTGATGGCCCGATGTTTCCCCGATGAGATGAGTAACATGGGAGTAAGTGGAAAATTGGCAGTCTGTATGAAAATCCTTGTTAGACGTCCGAGCCTCTATGTAAAGAAAATAATTCCTGCCATGTTATCATTCGGATATTCTCGTGCTAAATATTATGGATGGTGATTACATAATCCCAATAATTGGGCAATTTCTGCTCATTATTGCGATTATCTCATCTATTAATCAAATTTTTAGATTTCAAAATGCTGGAAATAAATTGTTTAGGAGTATAGCACTATTTACTCAAATATTTCCTTTTATCTTCCTTGTTTTTGCTTTTATCTCAGATTTTTCTTCTTTGAAGTTAGTAACAGAATACGGTGGTGCCGATCTTCCATTATTGTATCGTATCTCAGCAGTATGGGGGGGGCGTGCTGGACCATTATTATTGTTCGCGGCTTTACTAGCAATAGTAACTTGGCTTATGACTGAAAAAGATACGCTAGATTATGATGTCCGAATAATGCATGGATTTACTCTTGGGATTTTAGTAATCTCTTGGTTCTTAGATCCCTTTGCTGACTCTGCAGGAGTAATTCCAAGTGAGCTCAACCCCTTATTACAGACTGATTTGATGGTTATTCACCCTCCTGTAGTATTCTTTTACTATGCATTATGCATAGCAACAGCAGCTGTCGCTATGGGTGGAGTAATTAGTGGTAAATCAGCTAAAGATATTCATGAATCTCAATTACATTGGGCGCGTGCAGGATTCCTTGCTGGAACTATCGGAATAGGTCTCGGTGGACTTTGGGCTTACACAGTTCTTGATTGGGGAGGTTATTGGGCTTGGGATCCAGTTGAAACGGGTTCAATATTGCCATGGTTCGCATTATTACTGATTATTCATGCTAGATCAACTCATGATTCTTCAACATCAATTAAAATTTCTCCCGCTTTAGGATTAATATCTGGGGCTCTAGCAATCCATGCAACATTGGTGACAAGAGCCAATGGTGTTTGGGCATCAGTGCATGCATTTGCGGCAGATGGCTTGGGCACAGATAGCCAAGATCCATATGTTCGTATATTGTATATTATCGACTCTAGTGCAATTGGATTTGAGTTGGCATCATACATGTTTGCAATTGTATTGTTAGGAATCATTGCTGTTTATTTCTTAGTAAAACAGCAGATCGATACTTTACATTTAGAGGAGAAGAAAACATTTTTTGAAACACAAAAACAATTTTCCATTCTATTAATAATAGTAATTTGTGCAATTTCAATATGGATAGAATCTACAGCAGTAGGAGTGTTGGCAACTTCGATAATGATTCTATTAATCACTACTGATTCTAAAGAACCTTCTCTACCATGGATTTTCTCAGGAGTTATTTTGATGTTTTATGCTAGTTGGTCATCATCAGCAACCATACCTCAAGCAATTGCAGGAATGTCTCCTTTCTTGGTGATTTGGCTACTTTCAGATGATGATGATGATTTTGAATCTCTGCTGTTACCATTTAAAAATAAATCAGCAAGGATGAAATTTGCAAGAGCAATTACTTGGTATGGTACTGCAGCTTATCTTCTTCTAACTTGGCTTTTATTGACTGTTGAAATTGATGGCACTAATTTAGAGGCTCATGAGTTTTATGGCGCTCCTTTTATTGGTTTATTAGCGATTGGACTAAGTATGTACACTTGGGGTAAATCTGTAGATATGAAAACAGGAAATTCATTACTTTCTTTAGTTTTCATATTCTCAATTTTATTAGGTGTATTTGCAGATGAATTTGACTTACCTGGTGACCCCTCATTACTTTTCGCCTCGAGTTTTAGTAGGGGTGCAGTATCTCTCTTCTTACTTTCATGGCTAATGTTTGCAATTCCTCCAAATGCCAGACAGCTCTACATTACTTTGGCAAATGTGGCTCCTAAATTAAAAAAAGATGGTTTTTTGAATAGAAAAAACTCATCTAGACTTCGATTATTAGGTTCACACTTATCTCATTTTGGAATCCTTTTATTGTTAGTCGGGCACGTATTCACTACTACGTTGATTGACAGGTCTGATCCTTCACACTTAGTCACATTGAGCAAAGATCAACCTGTTCAACATGATGGTTATGAATTTACTTTTACTGAAGTTGAGTTAATTAGTCTTGAATCTGAAGATTATGATTATCCTGTAGGTGACGGCTATCTTGGAGTAGTTATAGAAATGAGAAAGAATGGAGAATTAATCGATACACTCCATCCAGGGATACTGCGATTTGACTCTCCCAGCGGCCAAGTAACTCCGAGATCAGAACCTGACAGGCACGTAGGTCTTTTTGGCGATACAATAATTATTCTCGATATATTTCAATCTAATGATTTGTTAAACGCAATGATGTTTAGGGAGACTTCAGAAGTAGACCGAATTCGTGTTACTGTGCATGATTTACAGGGTTCACATGCTGTATGGTTTGGTTGGATTTTAATCATTCTAGGTGGAGGTTTAGCCTTCGCCTCCAGCCCTAAAATCAGTCGTCAAAATACAAATTAAGGTTATTTTTCTCTCAAAGACATAACCGTTTGTATCAAAAAGGGGAAGCAGGTCGGCGGGCTGCCCGGAGGCACAATTATGGATGCTGGTTCAATTGTTCACATTGACTATGACCTGTATGATGCAGGTTCTGAAAGACTTATCGAAACTACACGCGAAGACGTTGCAAAGGAGCATGATATATTCGATGAAAGTCGTACATATCAGCCTATGATAACTATCGTTGGCGATGGCCGTTTAATCAGTGGTTTCGAGAACCATCTGAATGATGCTGAAGCAGACAAAGACTACGAGTTTGAGATTGAACCTGTAGATGCTTACGGAGAAAGAGACTCTAGCTTAGTTGAAACTATTGGACAAAATGTTTTGATGCGTAGTGTTAGAGATCCAAGTACACTAGCAATTGGTGCACCAGTAGAAATCGGTGGCCGTACAGGAGTATTACAATTTATCAGTGCAGGACGTGCAAGGATAGACTACAATCATCCATTAGCTGGAACTACACTAAAATATAATTATAATATTGTCAAAGTTGTTGAAGATCGTTCAGAACGTGTCGAAACATTACTCAAGATGAACACTGGTCGTGAAGATTTTGAGATTTCTTTCGATGGAGACGATCTAACTGTAACAACTCCTGAGGCAATGGCCTATGACCAAAATTGGGCTTATGCTAAGTTCAGCCTTGTTCGTTCACTGCGTGAAAACCTAGGCGTTGGTACGGTAATTTTCAGAGAAGTTCACGAACCTCGTGTAGTTGATGAAGAAGAATAAGTGCCCCTCGGTACTCATAGGGAACGTCAAAGCCTTGGCTCGGTTCTCCTTTCGTCGTCACTGGAGCATTTTAGCGGAATTAATACCCCGTCATAGACGCTTGCATACTACTCTTGTATAGAGTGGATTGAAGAAACATGTCTGTTTCGGAGTAATTAATGACATCAACTCGGGCATTTGGATTAGCGTTGTCTATCCTCATGCTTTCCACAACTTTGACTGGATGTTTGGGCTTAGCAGTTCAAAGAGAATTCATGGAATCAATTCGTGATGAGCCAATTGTGCGAAATACTGAGGAAACAGTTGGGTTTGATTATACATTTGAATCAAATAGTCTAGATTCAGTTCTATATACAAATGAAACAATAATTGTTTTTGATGACACAATTTCTCAATTAGTGATAGATTTCAGAGCTCAGTTTCCTTACTCTTCAGTACTAGATGAATTAGTTGGGAATGAAACTAATGAATACCGATATGCTCATGCCAAAATTTGGAAACCAGGTGTCAGAGAAAGTGGTGGAGAGCCATTTTGGGAAGTCAAGGCTACTCAAGATTTCCCTCAGCAAAAGTTCTCATTTCCTCAGTCTGATTTGATTTCCGGATCTTGGATTTTTGAGGTAGAAGCGCGCGGTTACGGAGTCACCGCGCCGATAGACCAAGCATCCTTCTATGACCACTTTGACACCTATGCTACAATCACAAAACCATGCATAGTATTCCCTGAGTCCCACGATTTGGACGAATGTACATACCTTTCTGACCTCCAATCTTGATGATTAGTTGATTTATCGTCTTGCGCAGCGCTTATCAATCGAAGTAAGGTCGCGGCGCTGCTGAGGGACCTAAATGGATGAAAATCAGACTCCACTTGTACCGCTTGAAATGTATGATACGCACGCTGTGCACATAGGAACGAATCAGAAGTCTGCTGACATGAAGCAGTTCTTAGATGAAGTTCGGCAGGACAATAGTGGGATTCACATAATTGATGTAAGACAAACAGATTCAAGGATTCGAGCGGTTGCAAAATTCCTATCTAATTTTGATGCAGATAGAATCTTAGTAGTCAGTGCTCGTCAATATGGTCAAAGACCAGCTAGGAAGTTTGCTCAAACAATTGGTGCAATGAGAATCGTTGGTAGGTTTATTCCGGGAACACTGACTAATTCTCGTCTCCGAACTTATATCGAACCTGAAGTAATTGTTGTTACAGATCCTGCCGCAGATCAGCAGGCACTATCAGAGGCAGTAAGTTCAGGATTACCAGTTGTAGCAATTTGCGATGCTAATAATAGATTAAGAAATGTAGATCTAGCACTTCCCGCAAATAACAAAGGACGCCGTTCTTTAGCTCTAGTATACTGGTTACTAGCAAGAGAAATGATGAAGGCACGCGGTGTCATTAATGATGCAGACTGGGAAAGAGCTCAGGATGTAATGGACTGGGAGTCCACCTTCTAATGTTGTTGAAAGCAATTTGGGGAGTCTATCACGCTGATGGCGGAATTGTTGGTGAACTGCGATACGTTTTTGGAAAGTTAAGAGGAACTGCGCATTGTGCTTTGTGTGATATCACTCATTCTTACGTCAGTGAAAAGAAATCTATGAAAGAATGTCGCTCTAGCAGTCCAGTACCTTTTCATCTTGTCCATCTTAATGAACAGAGTGAAGGACTTCAATCGATTACAGAGGGGGTAACTCCTTGTGTTGTGGTAGAGACTGATGAAGGGTTTCAAGTGATTCTACAATCTGATGAACTAGAAGAATGTGAAAAGAAAGTAGAATTATTCCAACAAAAATTAGATTTAGCCCTANANCCATTCACTATTAATTGAAAGTTNATCAGTCATTCTGATAAAAAAAGNGCTANTGGAGTTNAATATGCACGNACAGCCTGTTCCGTTATTTCTTGCTCCCATGGCNGGAGTAACGGACCTAGCCTATCGACTATTAGCTAGAGAATGTGGCGCAGATTTGTCCATAACTGAGTTTACTGCTGCATCTGGGCTATCAAGACATGATGCTAGTTCATGGCTTAAAGTTGAATCAGATCGTCGAGAAAAACCATTTATTCCTCAAATATTTGGAGGAGATATTAGTGAAATGGTCACTACAGTNGAATTATTGGAACATAAAGCAGATATTATTGACATAAATTTTGGTTGNCCTGCTCCTAAAGTGTGTAGGAATAACGCAGGCGCAGCATTGCTCAGATCTCCAGATCAAGTAATTGAGATGGTCAGGGCTTGTATTAATGCGACAAATGTACCTATTACTGTAAAGATGCGATTAGGAACCGGCTCAGGCCCTAATACTGCTTTGGAAATTACTCAAAGGTTGGAAGATGAAGGTGTAGAAAGAGTATGTGTTCATGGAAGGACATTGAGACAGAGATACTCTGGTGAAGCAGACTGGAAGCAAATCAAAGAAATCGTTGATTCAGTTGATATTCCGGTGATTGCCAATGGTGACATTATAGATGCTAAAACGGCGTTGTCATGTTTGGAAGTTACAGGTGCAGGCGGGCTAATGATAGGTAGAGGTGCTATAGGTCGCCCGATGATTTTTCATGAAATAAAAAGAGATTTAGGATGGTCTGTTGGTAGACCTCCTTGGGGGGACGATAATATCGCCTCTTCTCGTTTATGGTGCTGGAATAGATATCTTGAATTAAGCTCCGAGTTATATTCTGGTATTAGAAATAAAAATCTGAAACGCCATGCTGTTTCATTTACCAAGGGTCTTCCGGGAGCATCAAAAATGAGAGTAGAATTACATTCAATCCCCAATCAAGAAAAAATGGGTGATCGAGTTAAACAATATCTAGAAGAATTAACTGAAATAGAAACTTTAACTCTCTAACATCACCAGATTTTGACCGTAATGACTGTATCCTATTAGTTGCTGGATAATGTGTGGATGACAGTATATTCATTCTTATCATGCTAGCAGGATTCATTGGAGGTTTTGTAGATAGTGCTGTTGGAGGAGGAGGACTAATTCGCTTGCCTGCCTTATTGGCTGCTGGCCTTCCCTCCCATGTCGCTCTGGCTACTAACAAATTTGGCTCAACATGGGCTGCAGGAATGTCCAGTGCCCAATATTGGATGAGCGGTCTTGTCCCTAAGAAGGCAGCATCAATAGGCTGGTTACTCATGTTAATCATGTCTATTTTTGGAGCTCTCGCAGTAACAAAAATTTCTGCATCCTGGGTAATAAAATTAGTTTTTATTGTTCTATTGATAATGTTCTTGTATGTTTTGTTCAAAAAAGAATTTGGCGTTGAAGAAAATATTCGCGAAGAAAGAGTGCTTCCTGTAACAATCAGTATGTCAACAGTGTTTGGATTTTATGATGGTTTCTTGGGCCCTGGAACTGGTAATTTTCTGATCGCTGGATATGTTAAAGAAGTAGGATTTGACATGAAAAGAGCAGCTGCTACATCGAAGATAGTCAATTTTGGAGGTAATTTAGGTGCTCTGATATTATTTGCCTCAATGGACTTAGTTGATTATTCAGTAGGTATTCCATTTGCTGTCGTAAATATCGTAGGAGGTTTGCTAGGTTCTACTTACGCACTAAAGTATGGAACTCAATTATTAAGACCTCTATTTTTGGTTATTTCTTTCACTCTAATTTCAAAAATAGGATATGATATTTTACTTTCCTAAACCAAAATCTTGAAACCAAAGAACCGGCTAAAGTGACCATGTCAAGTGATAATATGTACTATAGGATGATGGGAAATACTGGAATTCAAGTTTCTGTGTTATCGTATGGTTTTTGGGCAACTTACGGTGTTAAAAATCGATTACAGGATGATGAAGGAGTCGAAATGGCCAAAGAATGTATGAAAATTGCGCGGAATGCAGGAGTCAATTGTTTCGATCATGCCGAGGCTTATGGGAATCCTAATGGAGAAGCGGAGAGAATTTTTGGAATTGCATTATCTGAACTTCAAGAGGAAGAACCTGAAAAATGGAGACGTTCTGAACTTGTAATCACAACAAAAATATTTTGGGGCGGTAATGGAGTGAATGAATCAGGTCTCTCAAGAAAACATATTATGGAGGGTCTAGATAAATGTTTACAGAGATTACAATTGGATTATGTTGACATGGTATTTTGTCATCGTCCAGACCCATTCACACCTACATCTACAGTTGTTCGTGCTATGACTGACGCAGTGAGAAATGGTTGGGCCACCTCATGGGGTACTTCCGAGTGGTCTGCCGCTCAAATCATGGAGGCAATTTGGTTTGCTAAATCTGAAGGTTTAGAACCACCTATGTATGAACAACCACAATA